>URKL01000244.1 GCA_900548485.1 uncultured Succinatimonas sp. | reverse complement strand
GCAAAGCGACATCGAACGGATGCAGGCTGACCCGAACTTCTCGCTGGATTCGAGCTCAAAATTGCAAAATTATCCGTAAATAAGAGTTCAATTAAAGCTAATTTTAAATAAATATGAAATTTTAAATATTGATCTTTTTGATAATTTCATAATTTTTTCTAAGCTTAAGAGATGAGTTAACTGTTAAATTTATTAATTTTTGATATAAATTATTTGAGCTTAATTGTAAAATTTTATAGGTATTAGTGGAGCATATATGCACAGATGGATCTTATCTTTGATGATACTTAATCTGCTGCTATTAAGTACAAGCTATACCATAGTCATGCCTTTTATTCCTATTTATTTAGATAAACAATTAGGAGCTTCATCTGAATTTTTAGGCCTATGGAGTGGTGCTTGTTATGCCATTACTTTTATTATAGCCGCTATAGTCTCACCTATTTGGGGACGTTTTGCCGATAAATCAGGAAAGAAACTTATGCTAATTAGAGTTAGCCTATTGTTATCTTTAGCTTATTTTTTCTGTTTTATTGCCTCAAGTCCTCTTGAACTATTTTTTGCAAGAGCTTTTCAAGGTCTAGCCTCTGGAATGTGGCCCGCTGTTTTAGCCATAATTTGTGGTTTTAGTCCTAAAGATAAAACCGGCATTATTATGGGAACAGCCCAAAGTGCTAATCTTTTAGGTACTATTCTAGGACCTGCCATAGGGGGATTTTTAGTCACCTTTGCTTCTGTAAAATTTTGCTTTATGCTCACCTGCTCAATATCTTTTTTAGTCACTATCCTAAATATATTTTTTACTAAAGAACCACCTAAATTAAATACTGCACCTCAAATTAAGGTTGAAGATAACCTAGGCATTAAAGATCTTTTCAAACTACCAAAATTCAAAATTCTATTATTATCTAATGCCTCTGGCGCTATGGTAATTATGTTATTAGTTCCTGTAGTAGCATTACATGTTGATGTTCTTTTATTGCATGCACAAAATAGTATGGAATATGCTGGTCTAGTATTTTCAGCAAGTGGCTTAGCTGGGATCATAGCCTCGCCTTTATGGGGTTTTTTATGCAATAAATATGCAGGTTTTAAAATCTTAGCGATTGCTTGCCTTGGCTGTGGTATTTGTTATGCTCTTCAGTCACTCCAAGACTCTTTATTATTTTTTACCCTTATACAATTTTTAGCCGGGCTTTTTATCTGTGGTATATCGCCTACAGTCCATACTTTAATTGCCCAAAATATTAGCCCAAATCATACAACCAAGGCTTATGCTCTAACATATGCCTGTCAACAAGCTGGTAATTGCTTAGGCCCTATTGCCGCAGCAATTATTCTTTATTTTGCTAATTCTTATATGGTTTTCACTTTAGCTGGTATAACTTTAATTAGTATGAGTTTTATAATTTTTCTAAGTACTAGAAAAAACAGCTAAATTTAGTCATAAAAAATCACCAATAAAATCTGAACTCCCTCTTATACTTACCACTTTAAGATCAAATTATTTTTTATTAATAAAAACTATCATCTTATATTTACAAAATTAGTAATAATTACTAATATTTATAATATATATCTATATTTTTCATATGGTGATTTAAGATGACTCCACTTAAAAACAGCAAACAGCGCGAGCTAATCCGCCATGCCCTTATGGGAAGAACAGATCATCCTACAGCTGAAACTATCTATGCAGAGCTTAAACCTCAACATCCGCACTTAAGCTTAGGTACGGTATACAGAAATCTTATGCTATTGAAAAATCTAGGAGAAATTCAATCTATTGATATCGGTGACGGTATCACGCATTTTGATTATGATATTATTCCTCATGCGCATTTTTTATGCACAAGATGTGGTAGAGTAAGTGACATAAAGGTTAGAGACATTGACAGAATTCGTAATTCTTTCGCTCGTGATTTTGCAGGACGAATTACCTCATGCAGTGTAAATCTAACTGGTCTTTGTAGCGATTGTCTAAAAGAAAACACACAAGAATAATAAAAAAAATTATAAAGTCTCAGAACCAACTGATATAAACGACTTTATATTCACATGTAAACACCTATAAAAGGAGATATATATGTCTTATGTATGCACAGTATGCGGTTATGTAAGTGAAGATGATGAAGCCCCTGAGGTATGCCCTCGTTGCCGTAAATCAAATGTTTTTAAAGATTTAGATGCACCTAAGGCTGAAGCTCCTGTTTGCAAATGCAAATATGCTGGAACTAAAACCGAGCAAAACTTACGTCAGGCTTTTGCAGGTGAGTCTCAAGCCCGTAATAAGTATACTTACTTTGCCTCTGTCGCTAAGAAAGCTGGCTATGAGCAAATTGCCTCTTTATTCTTAAAAACTGCTGATAACGAAAAAGAGCACGCTAAGCTTTGGTTTAAGGCTTTAGGAGAATTAGGTACTACCGAAGAGAATTTAGCCGCAGCTGCTGCTGGTGAAAACTACGAGTGGACTGATATGTACGACAAGATGGCTAAGGATGCTGACGAAGAAGGCTTCCCTGAGCTTGCCGAACAATTCCGTGGTGTTGCTGAGATTGAAAAGCATCATGAGGAAAGATACCGCAACCTCTTAAAGAACTTAGAGGAAAAGACCGTTTTTGAGAAGGCCGGTATTGTAATGTGGGAATGTCGTAACTGCGGTCATATTGTTATTGGAACTAAAGCTCCTGAAGTATGCCCTGTTTGCAATCATCCTCAGGCTTACTTTGAGGTACACACTGTTAACTACTAAGTATTAATAACAGTTAAAATTTCTTGAATTTTGTAAGTTGTTTATAACACACTAATCCAAATTCATTAAAGTCCGGTCTAATCAAGATCGGACTTTATAATTTCTTTTCCCTGATATTGATCTTCATTATTCATATTAATGATAACTAGCAATTAGTTTCTTGACTTCCTCACCTTGCTAAAGCAAGTGGATTCCTACTATACGTCAGAAACTTTTGGGAAAAGCTCTTCTCTCTCCATCTTATTTTGCCGGTAATTGTGGAGGTTAACCTATTTTTATTATTAAGCAATATATAGAACAGCAGAACACAAGAGAT
>URKL01000243.1 GCA_900548485.1 uncultured Succinatimonas sp. | reverse complement strand
CCTTTCTCCAGGTCTTTCAGCCGGTCTGATAACGCTTTAGTTTGGGCTACCAGCTCCGTTCCGGCGGTTCCGGTCGTTCGTTCACATAATTTGAAATATTATTTTTTTCAAGGCTTTGGGCAACACCAAGACCGCTTGGACCTGCACCAATGATTACTACATCGTATAAGCTCATATATTACTCCTTAGAAATGTAGAAATTGTTGGTAATCTTGGCTACCTTGCCACTGCAATAGAATCCCTGGCAACGTCCCATCATGGCTCGAGTTCTTCTTTTAAAACCACCAATATCTGTAGGAGGTAAAACTCCATTTAAAACATCAACAATTTCCTTACGTGTCACTTTTTCACAATGACAAACAATTTCGCTATCTAAATCTTTTTGATAACTTCTAACCCCAAATTCAGAGATCATTGCAACTTTGTTGCAAATAGGATTTTCTATAGGGGTAAACTTTAAATTGAAATCGTTTTTAAAGTTATCGTAAACATAACTTGCAATACCTAAGGAAGCGGTAAGACCTGTAGAGCGAATTCCTCCCACACAAATCCAATTTTTTTCAGGATAGAAGGATATTCGATATTCCTTTTTTTCTGTGGCAGGACGTAAGCCTGCATATAAGGTGGTAATAGGGCATTGTTTTAGATCAGGAAGAATTTCAAGTCCCTTACTTTCAAGCATTTTTAGCATGTCATAATCAACATTTGCATGACTTCTATCGTCTTGTTCTTCAGCTGTAGGACCAACTAGAACATTTCCAAAAGCTGTACGAGTTACGACTACACCTTTAGTAATTTCTGTAGGTACAGGTAAAATTATAGGAGATGCAAGTTTAGCTGCTGTCTTGTCATATACAATAAATTGCCCTTTTCTTGGTTTTATAACAAATGGTGATTGATGAACCATGTTTTCAACACAATCACCAAATAAACCAGCACAATTTATAGTAACTTTTGTTTTTATTTCACCTATATTTGTATGTAATAGCCATTCGTCATTTTTTTTAGTTATATTTAAAACTTCAGTGTTTAGGCTACATTTTCCTCCATTTTCAATTGCTTGTTTGGCATAAGCATAAGGAGCAGACCAAGGATCAATTAAGCTTTCACGAGGTACATATAAGGCGCCGAGGGCATTTTTTGAAAGATGAGGTTCAATCTCAAAAAGTTCGTCTTTGTTGATAAGTCTGACATCAAGTACACCATTTTTATGAGCTTTTTCAAGTAAATGAGGAAGTTTATCTAATTGTTCTTGTGTCCAAGCTACAACTACTGCACCACATTTATCTACAGGTATACCTAAATCATCACAAATATCTAGGTATTCTTGATGACCTCTTTTAACTAAGTCTAATTCTAAACTATCAGTAGGTGCATCAAATCCTGTGTGTAAGATAGCGCTATTAGCTTTACTAGCTCCACTTAAAATATATCCGCCTTTTTCTATAAGGATAGTTTTGGCACCCATTAAGGTAAATTTTCGAAACATGGCACAACCAATAATACCTGCACCAATAATAGCCACATCAAATGTGGAAGAATTCTCATTCATGATTTTTAAACCGTTATTTCAAAGCTAAAAACAACATATTTCCAACATTATTTGTATGATAATGCCTGTTTTGCTTTTTATATGTGATATTAATCAATATTTTTTAAGAAAAAATTAAATATATTAAGGATAGTTTTTGATATCAACATAAAAACAAACATACAAACAAATAATAACAAGGAGAAACCTTATATGATAAAGAAAGGCGCGCCTGTTTTTGCTGGTATTGACCAAGGAACAACTTCTACAAGGATCCTGGTTGTAGATGATGAGGGAAATTATGATATTGCTCATGTTTGTTCCCATAAGCAGATAACTCCAAAGTTAGGATGGGTTGAACATGATCCTGAGGATTTGATGTCAAGTCTAAATGCTTGTTTAGATAGTATTGAAAATGTACAGTCTTTGGGTATTGATAATCAGGGAGAAACAATTGTTGCCTGGGATAAGGATACAGGTGAAGCTGTTTATAATGCGATTGTTTGGCAGGATTCCCGTACTCATAAAGAAATTAACGAGCTTAAACAAAAAGGTCTTGAAGATGAAGTTAAAAAACTCTCGGGTTTGCCATTAGATCCTTATTTCTCTGCCTCAAAATTTAGTTGGATTATAAAAAATGTTCCCAAAGCCCGTGAGCTTTTAGCAAAAAAACGATTAATGATAGGTACAACCGAAACTTTCTTTATTTATCGTTTGACGGGAGAATATTTTGCAGATTATGCCACTGCATCAAGAACTTCACTTATGAATATCAATACCATGCAGTGGGATGAAAGACTGTGTGAAATTTTTGAAGTTCCTCTTGAAATTTTGGCTCCACTTAGAGATTGTTCATGTATTTTTGGCACTGTTAAACATAATGGTGAGTCATATCCACTTGCAGCTTCAATTGTTGATCAATTTGCTTGTCTTTACGGTCATGGATGCCGTAAAAGTGGTGATCTTAAGATCACTTTTGGAACAGGTGCGTTTATTGAGGTTTTGACAGGTGAATCTCCCCTTGAATGCAATAATGGTCCTGTACCAATGTTAGCTTGGCGTAATGATGGTAAGGCTATGTTTGGTCTTGATGGCGGCGTTTACAATGCAGCTTCAGCAATGAATTGGTTTAAAAATATTTCACTTATAGATTCATTTAAAGATATCTGTAGTTTTGAAAAAGATTATGCCATCAATAGAGATTTGATGTTTGTGCCTGCATTGTCAGGTTTAGCTTGTCCTTATTGGGACAGAACCGGATCGGCAATGTTAGTTGGAATGGGACTTGATACTACCAAAAAAGATATCGTTC
Source organism: uncultured Succinatimonas sp. (assembly GCA_900548485.1). GTDB lineage: Bacteria > Pseudomonadota > Gammaproteobacteria > Enterobacterales > Succinivibrionaceae > Succinivibrio. The sequence continues at coordinate 241 of URKL01000243.1, read as the reverse complement.
AAGCTGCTTTAGAAGGTATTGCTTTGAGAACAAATACTGTTCTAAATCGCATGGCCGAGAATATTGCTATTAAGGATATTTTAAGTGTAGATGGTGGTATGTCGGTAAATCCTTATTTTATGCAATTTTTAGCAGATATTACGCAAAAAACTGTGCGAGTGCCTGCCTGTAAAGAAGTGAGTGCTTTGGGAGCGGCAATGTTAGGGCGGAAGGCATTAGGTTTTAATGATGAAATTTCGAT
>URKL01000242.1 GCA_900548485.1 uncultured Succinatimonas sp. | reverse complement strand
CCTGTGTTCCTACGACAAGGCTCTTGTGAAGTCAGCCCTGCACGATTTCATGGCTGTGACCGCCAGAGCACTTAATGAGCCCTGCTAGTGCCGCAGCTTGCGCAATTGCCGGATGCTTAGCTGATGTTCGCGATTATTTAAAGGATTAAATCATGCAAAAATTTACTGTACATGAAGGTGTAGCCGTTCCTCTTGATTCAGCTAACATCGATACTGATCAGATTATTCCAAAGCAGTTCTTACTTGCTGTTAGTCGCAAGGGGTTTGGAGTTCATCTTTTCCATGATGCTCGTTATCTTGATGATGCAGAAACTCAGCCAAATCCTGATTTTAATTTAAATAAGCCTGAATATGCTGGTGCTACTATTTTAGTTGCTCGCGACAACTTTGGTAATGGTTCCTCTCGTGAGCATGCTCCTTGGGCTTTAATGGATTATGGCTTTAGAGCTGTAATCGCGCCTTCTTTTGCTGTTATTTTCAATAACAACTCTTTAGGCAATGGTTTATTGCCTTTGAAACTTAAAGCTGAAGAAGTAGATCAAATTTTTAAGGTTTTAACTGCTCACCCAGGTACTAAAATCAAAATTGATTTAGAGAATATGACTGTAGATTGTGCCGATCTTCATTTCACTTTCGAGCTTGATCCTTTCCGCAGACATTGCTTGCTTGAAGGCTTAGACGCTATTTCTCTTACTATGCAACATAATGATGAAATTGCTAAATTTGAAGAGAAGATGCCACAATGGGAAAATAATGCTGTTGAAAAATAAACAGTAACCTTTATAACTAAATTGTAAGAGGGCGATTTTATCGCCCTCTATATTTTCATAATCCAGTTAATATAACAATAGCCTATTCTTTCCCTGTCTTATCTGTAACATCTACGCCAATTACTTCTGGCATTTTCTTTCTAAATTTACAATAAGTCCCAATAGTAAATGTTCATCAACAACCATAACACATTCATCATTGTGCAAGCCCATGTACCACGCACTCTTTTTTCTTTGTTTTTCTGCTATATTCAGAAATACACAATCCTGCGATCGCTAACAACGTTCCAATTGCCGAAATCCATGTAACCGGCTCTTTTAGAATAAGGACAGAGGTTACAACCGTTATAACCGGAACCAGATAAATATAAATACTGGTATTTACTGCACCTAATATTCTTACAGCAAAACTCCAAGTGACAAAACACAAGGCAGATGCTCCTAAACCTAGATAGAAGATATTAAGCAAATACGTTATATTCTGAAAGCGTAACAAACCTAGCTCAAAATCAAATAAAAAAAGCGTCGGAAGCATAAAGACAATTCCATAAAAAAATGTCCTACGTGTGGCAAGGACAACAGGGTAACCATAGCTACCAATTTTCTTTATCAATATAGAATAACAAGCCCAAACAAAAGCTGCTATAACTGCCAGAATATCCCCCATAGGATTTAATTTAAGCGTTGTACCATTAAAACAAATTAGAACAATTCCTGTCATAGCGACAATAAAACCTATAAAGAAATTTACCTGCAATTTTTCTTCTGATTTCATAAACAAGTGTGCCAGTATCGCCGTAAAAAATGGGGCAATGGATATAATTACTCCTACATTAGAAGCCATAGTAAAGGTAAGTGCTATATTTTCTAGCAAGTAATACATACATATTCCACAAAATCCAGCTGCCGCAAACGTCACTTCTTGTTTTCGCTTTGAGATGTTCAAACGACGGGGATAAACAAGCAACAATACAACAAACCCCATAAAGAAACGGAAAAATAAAATTTCCACAGGTTCAAAATCTATCAATAAAATTTTCGTAGAAATAAATGTTGTTCCCCAAATTACAATAGTAAGTAACGCTACTAAATGTCCACAGGTGTTCTTACATTCCATTGTTCCCACAGTCCTTCTTCTCACTAAAAATATCTCTGTAAACCCCTGGAGCAAGTCCTATAAAGCTACTAAAATAATTTGTAAAATGGCTTTGGTCAGAAAATCCTGTCTGGATTGCAACATCAAGGAGCGAAACTCCCTGCACTAATAATTTTTTTGCTTCATTGATACGAATATTTTCTAAATAGCGATAGGGCGTAACTCCCTTTGATTTTGTAAAAGCACGAAGTAATGTAGATTTGCTAAGTCCAGCGTACTTGCAAATTTCAGCTAAATAAATCTGTGATTTGTAATGCTTCTCTATAAACTCACAAGCTTTTTCAATTTCCAATCTACACTCAGGAATACAGCTTTCAAAAGGCTGACAATAATTTTGCATAAGCATAGATATTAAGAATAGAAAAGCTTCCTCTTTACTAAAATCTTCCGTACCAGTCAACAGCATTTCGTGTAACGTGCGTAGACAACAGATAAGTTCTTCATCATAAATCACATTTCTTGAAAAACCGGGCAAAAATCTTTTCCCTGATATTTCTTTTGCTAAATCAAGCATAACCTCAACACTGATATTAAAGCCTCGATATTCCAGAGATCCTTCATCACTTTGTATACAGGCATGGTTGTCTCCGGGATTAAACAATACAATACTGCCTTTATCAAGATTATATTCTTTGTTCTTGCAAGACAGCACACGCTTACCATTCTCCACAAAACCAATAACATAATATTCATGAAAGTGATTAGGAAAAGGTTGCATAATTCCTTCAAAACGATAAGCTTCTATCCGTAGCTCATCATCATATATAACTGTTCTAACGTCCTTTTTCATTTTCCTTCCTCCTTGCCATGAATATTTTTCAAATTTTCTTTCAAAAAGTCTTGTAAAATATCTTCATTTTCTTTGGCTTTTTTGAATATTCCTTATATAAACAGGGAAAAAAAATAATTGAAGATGATCCAGATTCACTATTGAGAGGGTTGAAGAGAAAACATCCCAAAAGCAGGGAAAACGTCGCTTGAAAATATCTTCCAAAGAAAAAGACGTTACTTTACTTATTGACAAAATTTAGAAAAGGAAAATCTATCCCAACAAGTATATAGATACCAAAATTAAACAATCGTAGACGATTATTTTATGGAAAAGTTTATATATTTCCTAGGATTACTATTCAGTAAATATTGAGGTTCTTCCGTAATTCTGTGGCTAATTAAATTTCATTGTGAATTTTATACAAGT
>URKL01000241.1 GCA_900548485.1 uncultured Succinatimonas sp. | reverse complement strand
CTTCGTCAGCTTTTGCTACAGTAGAAAATACAGACGATACAACAAGGGTTAATATAATTAATTTATTTATAAATTTTTATACATTTAATAATTCTAGGAAAATCTCACAAAAAATCCTAAAACTAATCCTTTTAAAGATAGCCTCTTTTTATCCCAGAAATAGACAAATATCTGTAAGTAAATTCAAATTTTGTGATGTCTGGTAATTTTTTTGAGAGCTTCTAAATTATTTTTTATGGCAAAAATAATATTTAATTACCATCAACATAAAAATTATATCAAAAATCATCATAATTAGCTATTTTATAAGCAATTTATAAATTATAACTAAGGGAATTCAATCAAAACTTAATAAAAATAAAGATGAAATATTTTAAAGATAAGATTTGTTTTTAGATATGGTAGTCGGAATATAAAGTAAATTATTAAACCTATTTAATCAACAAACCTTGAAACGCTCTTACATTTCATTAAGCATGAGCTAGATTTATCGCTTACTTTTGAAAATAGGTCTATAACTATTTCAACTTAGCTATCGCTTAAAATATTTTGCTACCAGACTAATCCTTAACTTATTGTGAGAGTTTGCATTATTTTTAAACTTTAAATCTCTTCAGTGTTTTTTAGTCTGATTTTTACATCAATAACTTATTGAAATATTTAATAAATATTTAATTTAAAACCTAGATGTTTTTGTTGCCAATCTATTCTAGTAAGAGCTTGTGTTACTCAATTTTTCACTTCATGCTTAGTAAAATCTAACAAAAGATTTGCCAAACATTTAATTGGTTCATACTCAAGAGCATAGTCTTTGTATACTAAAGTTAATTGCGAGTCTGGGAAATTTAATTTGCTGTCATCTAAAAAAGCTAACTGCTTAGATAATTTTTCCTCACCTCGTACTACATAAGTTGGTACTACTGCAAAGCCAATACCGTTTGCCACAAGGTTAATCGCATAGTAATAGCTATCTGCAATCCAATTTATAGGCGAGAGTAAGATTGGTTTTTGAGTTTTATCGTATTGAGAAGCTATTACAATTTGACGATATTTGCTCAAAACATCACGGGTAATATCTTTACATTTACACAAAGGATGATCGACACTGACCACCACTTTATTATCAATATCAGCTATATCAATAACATTAAAACTATCAATACGTGAATGATTAAATACTAAGGCTAGATCGACATTCATCTCATTCATTAAAGATGAAATTTCAAAAGAAGATAATGATGAAATTTTAAGCTCTAAATTAGGAAAAGTTTTGGCAAAGAGAGAGAGTGTACTAAAAAGTTTAGTGCTATATAAAGAATAATCCAAGCCTAGATGAATTATTGGATTTTTAATATCGTGTAAAGCTAGTGATCGTTGCTCAAAAATTTCCGCAGCTTCCACAATTTCAAGAGCATGATTTAATAAAACTAGGCCTCTAGGAGTTAGGGTAATTTTATGCCCGCGATTAAATAAAGAATAATCTAATTGATCTTCAAGTTGTGATACATGGGTAGAGATTACAGATTGAGCTCGTCCAAGCTCACGAGCAGCTTGAGAAAAGGAGCCAAATTTTGCGGCGGCAATAAAAGATTGCAATTGTTCGATAGAAAGTCGCATAACTTAAACTCCCATAAAAATTTATCTTAAAAATAAAAAAGGAACCTAAAAATTTTTGTGACTATTACTGTCTAATTTTAGGTTCCTTTAGAAAACTTTGATTAAATTATTAGCTAATACTTTGAGTAAAAGCTCTTACAGTCTTAACTGCAGATAATATCACTAAGACACCTATACAACCTAAGATCAATATGGCATGGTTTAAAGAGCTTCTTTCGGCTATAAAACCAATTAATGCAGGACCTACAATTAAAGCACCATAACCACAACTTGATACAGATGAAATCGCCGCAACTGTAGACATTTTCTTTTGCCTTCCAGACAAGGAGATCACAATCGGTAATACATTTGACATCGACAAACCTAGGATTGCAAAGTAGATATAGAGTAAATAAAGATTGTCTGTCATAAATATAAGTATTAGTGAGGAAATCGATAAAGCTAAACCTGCAAATAATACTTTAAAAATTCCAAAATTATCAATCAAGGTAGAACCAGAAAAACGCCCTACTGCTAAAAATATAACTAATACAATATAAGCGCTACTTGATAGATGAATTGCCAGATCGGTCTTTTGCATCATAAGTAAAGCAGACCAATCAAGCATACTGCCCTCAACCATCAAAATAAATGATGAGATCAAGGCTAAAATCAAAACTATGCCTCTAGGAAGTGCAAACGATTCTTTTTGGAAAGCCTTTTGATTTGATAAATATGGTACAAAGAATACAAAGATTGCAAATACTGCTAATATTGGAACAATAATAGCCATCTCAATACCAAATGAAACATGTAATAACAAAGCTATAATGCTTAAAGATACAATTTCACCGGTTGAGTAAAAGCCATGCATAGCAGGCAATAAAACCTTTTGATATTCATTTTCAAGCAAGGTTCCATAAATATTAGACCCCACTTCCATACACCCAATGGTAATACCATAAATACAGATAGCTATTGCAGCTACAATATAACTTTGAGCATTTACCAAAAAGATTATTGACAGTAATAAGACTACTGCAGAAAAACCTAAAGTTTTTCTTACTCCTAAAACTTTTACTAAGATTGATGTTGCGAGCATGCCTATAATCGATCCTGCTCCCATGAGCAGAATGATTTGTGATAACTCTAAATGTGTAATATTAAGCCTAGCCTTTAAGTAAGGAACTAAAGGAGCCCAAGCAGCCATTGCAAATCCGGCAAGAAAGAAACTAAACTTAGCTGCTTTTACATCTCTTGCAGGACTGTATGTGCAAAACATATTTCCTCCTGTGAATTGGTATATTGATTATCTAATAAAAATTTGATAATAAAAAGTTAGTATTCATCAAAATTTTGATGGATACTTTTTCACAGGAAATAAGTTATAAAAGTCAAAAAACTGGGAAGAAAGGATAATTATAGGTGTGTTTTTATTATGGAAAGAAACTAAAAAGTCCAACCTTATGTAGTATGAACCCCTCAAATTTTGTAGAAAAGTGTGCCATACATAGACTTAATTAGCTGGTAAAATTC
>URKL01000240.1 GCA_900548485.1 uncultured Succinatimonas sp. | reverse complement strand
CATATGTTTGTTATAGAATCCATCGAGTTTTCAAGTTCTGCAACTGCATAATTTAGGCACGAGCCTGCTCAGCGATAACCTTAAAGGCTTCCTTATCGTTGATAGCTAAGTCAGAGAGAACCTTACGGTCAATCTCAATATTAGCCTTCTTTAAGCCGTTGATTAACTGGCTGTAGCTTAAATCGTGCTGACGGGCAGCAGCGTTGATACGAACGATCCAAAGCTCACGGAACTGACGCTTCTTTTGACGACGATCACGGTAAGCATACTGACCAGCCTTGGTAACAGCCTGAACAGCAACACGATAGGTACGTGAACGAGCACCATAGTAGCCTTTTGCAGCTTCTAAGACTTTCTTGTGACGGGCATGGGCGATAACACCGCGCTTAACTCTAGCCATTTTTTATATCCTCCTGCGATTAAGCGTAAGGCAACTGACGCATGATAGCGCGTAAATTGCAAGTCTTGACGTAAACCATGTTACGTAAATTACGCTTACGTTTAGCAGTCTTCTTAGTGAGGATGTGACGTAAGTTCTGATGACGGCACTTGTAGTGACCGCTACCAGTTTTCTTAAAGCGCTTTGCAACGCCTCTATCGGTCTTCATTTTGACCTTGACTTTACCAGCCATTATTAACTCCGCATTTAATATATTGCAGTTTAAACAAAAAACAGGAGACTATATCCCTAATTAAATAGGGATATTTAGTACTTGTTACCCTGAGTCTATTTCTTTTTCGGGGCTAAAACCATAGTAGCTTGTCTTCCCTCTACACGAGATGAAGACTCGACTGTAGCTAAATCCCGAGTAACGCATAGATCTTCTTCTACACGTTTTAGGACATCTAAGCCTAGGTGTTGATGCGCCATTTCGCGACCGCGGAAGCGCAAGGTTACCTTAGCCTTATTGCCCTCTTCGAGGAAGCGAATCAGGTTGCGTAGTTTAACCTGATAGTCGCCTTCGTCTGTTCCAGGACGGAATTTGATTTCCTTAACCTGAACAACTTTTTGCTTCTTCTTCTTTGCGTCTTTACTCTTTTCGTAAAGGAACTTGCCATATTCGATCAAACGACATACAGGAGGTTCAGCATTAGGACTGATCTCAACGAGATCGATGCCTCTCTCCTTAGCCATACGCAAAGCTTCCACTGTTGGTACAACACCAATCAGCTCGTTATCCTCGCCTAACAGACGCACTTCACGGCATCTGATATCGTTGTTAATCCGGTTCTTCTGAAAAGTTTTACCGGTTTTCCTATTGTTGTTTATAGCAAGTTCTCCTAAACAAAAGCAATTAAGATTCAAAGCTCAAAAGCATTTAATCTTTAGCATGCTCTTCTGCATCTCTTTTCTTTTGAATTTCAAGATCTGCATCTGGCATGTTTTTGCGCGATATGATATCTGAATTTATAAGTTTAATCAAGTCCTCAATTGACATTGAGCCTAAATCTGCACCCTTACGGGTACGAACAGCAACCTTACCTTCAGAAGCCTCACGAGCACCGCAGACAATCATATAAGGAATGTGCAATAAAGTAGCCTCACGGACCTTAAAGCCAATCTTATCATTGCGTAAATCGGTTCTTACACGTAAACCAGCCTCATCAAGCTTATCACATACAGACTTAGCATAATCTACTTGATCGTCAGTAATGTTCATTACGATAGCTTGAACTGGAGATAACCAGGTCGGGAAAGAACCTGCATATTCTTCAGTCAAAATACCGATAAAGCGCTCAAGCGAGCCTAACATAGCACGGTGAATCATAACAGGTACGTGCTCTTGATTGTCCTCACCAATATAATGAGCACCTAAACGTGCAGGTAAAGAGAAATCAAGCTGTACAGTACCACATTGCCAAGCACGATCTAAAGAATCATGTAAGGTAAACTCGATCTTAGGACCATAGAAAGCACCTTCACCAGGCTGTAGCTCATATTCAATATGGTTAGCTTCTAAGGCTTCAACTAAATCTGCCTCAGCACGATCCCAAATTTCATCTGAACCAATACGCTTTTCAGGACGAGTTGAAAGCTTAACATCAATATTATGGAAATTGAAAACGTCGTAAACGTCATAAACCATCTTGATGCAGTCACTAACAACATCTAAGATTTGATCATCAGTACAGAAGATGTGTCCATCATCCTGCTCAAATCCACGTACACGCAATAAACCATGTAAAGATCCTGAAGGCTCATTACGGTGATCTTTACCAAACTCGGCCATTCTAATTGGCAAATCACGATAAGAACGAGTACGAGAATTAAAAATCTGAATTGCACCAGGGCAATTCATCGGCTTAATAGCATAATCACGGTTTTCAGATTTAGTGGTAAACATGTTCTCAGCATATTTATCCCAGTGACCTGAACGTTCCCATAAAACACGATCCATGATCTGCGGAGTATTAACCTCAATGTAGTGATACTTATGCAACATACCACGCATAAAGTTCTCTACAATACGATAAATAGTCCAGCCATCGTTATGCCAGAATACTAAACCAGGAGCTTCCTGTTGGAAATGGAATAAATCAAGCTTCTTTCCTAAGACACGATGATCACGCTTAGCTGCCTCTTCACGACGACGGATATAGAGCTTTAAGTCGTCCTTATTAGCAAAACAGCAACCATAGATACGCTGTAACATCTTATTCTTAGAATCACCGCGCCAATAAGCACCAGCAAAGTGAGTAAGCTTAAAGAACTGGCAGAAGCCCATATGCGGTACGTGCGGGCCACGGCACATATCTACATATTCATTATGGTGATATAAACCGATAGTCTTATCGGATTTATCAATATTCTCTTCTAAAATTAACTTCTTATAAGGCTCATCACGCTCAGCAAAGCTATCATAAGCTTTTTGCCAATCAACAACTTCTTTGATGACCTGATAATCAGTCTTAGCAAGCTCATGCATTCTCTTATCTAAGGCTTCTAGATCTTCGGCTGTGAGCTTATGATCGATATCAACGTCATAGTAAAAACCATTGTCAATAACAGGACCGATAGCCATCTTAGTTGAAGGCCATAATTGCTTAATAGCATGGCCTAATAAGTGCGCACAGGAGTGGCGAATAATCTCAACGACACTACTATATATGCGGTTACCGTTACCTACACTAACCTC
>URKL01000239.1 GCA_900548485.1 uncultured Succinatimonas sp. | reverse complement strand
CAACCTGGTGCTGAGACCTTAAAACCTGGTCTTGATTTAATCGGCAAGCTCTAATTTAGATTTCTACTTAAGGCTTCGCTAAGCGAAGCCTTTTTATTATGGATAATATAATGAATAATAAAGATTTATACGATGCTATTATTGTTGGCGGTGGCCCGGCTGGACTCACTGCTGCTTTGTATTTAGCACGCGCCCGTTATCGCGTATTAGTTTTAGAAAAGGAAAAATTTGGTGGTCAAATTACCATTACTCATGAAGTTGTAAACTACCCAGGCGTAATTTCCACTTCAGGTGAGGTTTTAACTGAAACTATGCGCAAGCAAGCTGATAGTTTTGGCGCTGAATTCATGCTTGCTGAAGTTAAAAATATTAAAGCTGAGAGTGATGTCAAAGAGGTCATTACCTCTCGTGGTACCTTAAAAGCCTTCTCTGTCTTAATAGCTACCGGTGCTAACCCACGTAAATTAGGTTTCGAAGGTGAAAATGAATTCCAGGGTCGCGGTGTAGCCTACTGTGCAACTTGCGATGGTGAATTTTTCCAAGATAAAGAATTATTAGTTGTCGGCGGTGGTTTTGCCGCTTGTGAAGAAGCTATCTTCTTAACCCGCTATGCAAGCAAGATTACAATGCTTGTACGTGGAGAAAAATTCTCCTGTGCTCAATCTATTGTCGATAAAGTTTTAGAAAATCCAAAGATCACTGTTAAATTCAAGCACGAACTTTTAAAAATTGAAGGTTCTGAAAATGGCATTGAGAGAGCTACTATTCTCAATAAAGATAATAATCAAACCGTAAACTATACAGCTCAAAATAATGAAAGCTTTGGTGTCTTTGTCTTTGCTGGATATGTTCCTAATACCTCATTAGTTAAAGATCTAATTAAGCTTGATGATAGTGGTTATGTTATTACTGATAGTGATATGCAAACCTCTATTTCTGGCATTTATGCAGCAGGAGATATTTGCATAAAGACTTTACGTCAGGTTGTAACTGCTACTGCTGATGGTGCTTTAGCCGCTTGTGCTATGGAAAAACATGCGGCTAATTTACAAAGAAAATTGGGTATTATCCCTACTAAGCCACAAGAACATACAGAAGCTTCTCACGATTCCGAGGTAAAAATTGATAGCTCTAAAATGACTTTTATCGATGAGCAAATGCTCCCTCAATTAAATGCAGTCTTCTCAAGACTGACCTCTAATTTAACTTTTGAGGTTCATACCGGAAAAGATGCTAAGAGTCCTGAGCTTTTAAATGCGATGCATGAACTTGCAGCTTTAACAAATAAACTCAATGTTATTGAAATTAAAGATGATGAGGATGCTCCTTATGTGCGCTTGATGAGAGATAACACTTTTACTGGTTTAGCTTTCCATGGTGTTCCTGGTGGTCATGAATTTACCTCTTTCATTTTAGGTATTTATAATGCAGCAGGTCCCGGCCAAGCTTTAGATGAGGCTGATAAAGCTGCTATTGAAGCTATAAATACTCCTCTTAAATTAAAAGTATTAGTTTCACTATCTTGCACAATGTGTCCTGATTTAGTGATAGCCACCCAAAGAATGGCCAGTCTAAATCCGATGATTGAAGCTGAGGTTTATGATTTAAATCTCTTCCCTAAATTAAAAGATCAATATCGTGTGATGTCTGTACCTTGCTTAGTAATAAATGACGATAAGATAAGCTTTGGTAAAAAGAATATCAGCGAGCTTTTAAAACTTATTTAAGGTTAATTATTCACAAGGCGGCCTATAAAGTCGCCTTTTTTCTTTGTTTATAAAAAAAATCTAAGTATTATAAAAGCTATATATTTTGCTAATGGAGATTTACATGGATTTTCCTGATTATAAAAAATATGCTGGCTTAATCTTTGACTTAGACGGTACTCTTATCAATTCTATGCCATATCATGTCGTAGCATGGAAGAAAGTCTGCGCTGAACATGGTTTTCAGATCAATCCTCAACTCATCTATGACATGGGAGGAGTCTCTAGTCGTGATGTTATAGTTTACTTTAAAAATCAAGGCCATGATGTTGGTGATATTGATGAATTTGTAAAGCGTAAAGTTGAGCTGTATCGTGAAAATATAGATAAAGTAGAACTATTTCCTAAAATCCTAGCTATATTAAACGAGTCAATCGCAAACCATAAAAAAGTTGCTATCGGCTCCGGAACTCAGCTAAAAAATGCTCAAGATATTTTAAACATCCACAACCTCTTAGATTCTGTAGATGCTATTGTTACCTCAGAGATGGTAGAAAAACACAAACCATTCCCTGATACATTCCTTTTATGTGCTCAAAAAATGGGACTTAAACCTCAGGATTGTGTAGTTTTTGAAGACGGTCCTTTAGGCGTAGAAGCCGCCCTTGCTGGAGGATTTGATTGCATTGAGGTCAAGGACGGAGAGTTTGTAAAATTACATAAAAATTAAGCAACAAGGGGCTTCTTTAATTTTTAGGAGCCTCTTCTATTGGATTGCTTCTCTCTTTGTGAAAGCCTGTTCTAGGTTTTTGTTGACGAGTTTGGAATTCAGGCTTTTTTAAAGCTAAAGTTGAGATCTTATCTTTATAAATCATTTGCTGATGATTTTTAATATCAATGATACTGATTGTGTACTGATCAAAAGCATTGATTAAACCATCAAATTTAACGCCTGTAATCAAAAAAACACTAACAGGTATACGTTTATCCTTTAAATATTGCAAAGCATCATTCTGTCCATTACCTTGCATAAAGGCGGCTACAAAGTTTCTAAATCTCGCAGATCCTTTTTTAGGGGAACTTTTTACCTCTACCATGATGCTATCCTTATTTCACACTGTAAGCTTTATGGCTACTACTTAAAGATATCTAAAGCAAAATCATAATTATATGCAATATCTTGCATATATTAACTACATTCAAGTTTTTTATCTACAAGCTTACACAAAAGCTATAGGTTTATTTCTGCTACAAAAAAAAATAAACGAATAATTAGTTAATATTTGTTCTGCCTAATTGTAAAGTGTAACAAAAAACACCACAATATAAACGAAATTTCCAACAGGAACAAAACAAAATTTAATTTAAGGAAATTGCTTTTTTGAGATTGGTGCCCAGAGACAGAATCGAACTGCCGACACGGGGATTTTCAATCCCCTGCT
>URKL01000238.1 GCA_900548485.1 uncultured Succinatimonas sp. | reverse complement strand
ATCCATAAAAATTTATAAAAAAATTATTTAATATCTAAAATTATTTTATTTATAAGATTTAAATAGCCATCTTTAAGACTTGCTACTAAAGCATCATAACCATCTTCACTTTGTATAAGCTCTTGAACATAAGCTTGATTAGATACAAGCTTATCGCCATCTTGAACCTTACAAACTAAAGAAACAAAAACGCGACCATCTGTACTACCATAAAATTTCAGTACCTTAATCTCATATTTAAATTTAGAAAGAGAACGGTATTTAAAAAATTCATTTATAGCTAATAAGCGTAATTGATCTTCAAGCTTTTGTGACCATTTATGATTATTAGTAACCCTTAAACTCACATCGGAGATTTTAACCACAATAGATCCTCTATTTAAAGGAGCTTCAACCTCTACATTTAAATCTATATCGCTATTTAGGACAGAGGGATTGATATTATCTATAAGAGTGTAACTATCATTTACCTGAGTTTGAAAGGCATTGCTAATACAGCCTGATAATAAAACTGTACCCAGAACTACTATCAATAAACTTCTCATTTTTTTGAAACCTTAATCTCAGGATCTGAACTATCAGAACCAAAAATAATTGAGCTTGGATTTTTACTAATCTTTTCAACAGCAGGCTGAATTTCATTGATCAAAGAATTAATTTGTTCTAAAGACTTATCAATATTCTTATAAATTTTAGAATCTTTTCCATAATCTTTTGTGGTCTTATTTAAACTAAATAAGGCCTCGTCTAAACGCTTTAAAACTTCATTAAGCTTACCTACAGTATCCTGATCATCAATTGATGTAACTACCTTATCTAAACTATGTATAAGTCCATCTAATGAAATAATAGCCTTGGTCATTTCACTAGATAATTTATCAAAATCTACAGCTTTAATCTTAGATAAAATAGAGTCAATCTGCGCACTCATGGTTACTGAAGGAAGTATTGAAATAACAGGCACATCACGATAAAGAGCATAATCAAAACCGCAACGCTTTTTATCCATAATCAAAGCAATCTCATTATCTGCAGTAATAAGTGAAGATGACCCCATAGAAGCACATAATTGCTTATTTTTTAAAGCACTAATATAAAAATCATTAATAAAATCCATATTTACTGCTTGAGAATCAATTGCAATCAATACCGGAATCTTTGAATCACTTTTATAAATATCTAAATCATTTTCATACCAAGGAACTGCAATAACCTCCCCCACACCTACACCTTTAAAAGTTACCTTACTGCCAACACGAATATTTCTTAAATTATCATCTAACATAACTACAAAATTAGGCTTTTGAAAAAAAACACTAAGCTTAGCCTGCTTTTGATCACGATATAAGGTATAAGTTTTATTATTTTCAGAATCTTTATTGTCTAGTTTAAAACTAGCAATATTATCGAAAATAACTCCACCTTGTAAGATATTGTTTAAATTATCAAAATTAAAATCTATACCTGTTGGTCCCAAAGAAAAATTCAAACCGTTATAGGTCCAAAAAACAGAGTTTTCTCCTATTAATTGCTTATATTTCTCCTCAATATAAGCTGAATAACGAATCAAATCATGCTCTGCATCTAAAGTTACATAAGTTATTGATCCAACTTTAAAACCTTTATAAATTAGAGGATCTCCAACTTGAACTTTTTTATTATCAGCTGACTCCAAATAAATATATTTGCCATAACCAACCTCTGTATTTACAGGAGGAGTATCTAAACAAACAAATTCATCTTCAAAACTGTCATCTTCGCCACGCAACATTTGAATATAAGCACCTGATAATATAGTCTCTAATCCCGTTACAGTGGTATTTTCAATACGTGGTTTTACTACCCAAAATTTGGACTTTCGATTTAAAAGTTTATCTGTATCAGGCTTCATTTTTACAGTAAGTACTGTTTTAGATAAATCTTTGCTTAAATTAATTTCAGAAACTGTACCTACAACTACAGATCTAAACTTAACTAATGTTTTACCAGCTTCCATACCCTCTGCATCAGACATGATAATTTTGATACTAGGGCCAACATTTAAAGTATTATTCCAAATCAAAATTGCTGTAATAATGAAAGCTAATATAGGAATAATCCAAACTAAAGAGATTTTTCGTGTTTTTTTTACTACTGCTTTAGCAGAATTATTTTCCAAGTGCTGATTATCTGCATTCATAAAATTTATCCCAAATTAATCTTTCATCAAACTCATCAGCTGCAAAAATCGTGATAAAAACCACAGCACAAAAACATACAATGGCAAAACCTGGAGATATAGTAAGTAACCCACTCATACGTACTACAGATGACATGATAATAACTACAAAAACATCAATCATTGACCATCTACCAATGAATAAAACCGCCCTATAAATTTTACTTAACAATTTACCATTAAAGGATTTAAGTCTCTTAACAGCATACAGAATAAAACATATAGCGATGATTTTAAAAATCGGAATGAAGATACTTGCTAATAAAATCACCAAAGCTACAAAATAAGATTGCATATTCCACATAGCAATTACACCTTCAATAATATTTGCCCCTGTTTCTGAAAACAAAAACTCTGTATACATTACAGGGTATAAATTAGAAGGTAGGTATAAAATCAAGGCTGCAAATAATAAAGCTAAAGACTTTTGAAACCATTGAGAATTACGTGTATGAACTTTATTGCCACAACGTGGACATTTATCCGATTCTTTATCTGAATAAAAAGCCATCCCACATAAACGGCAACTCTTTAAATTTTGCTCATTGCCTCTAACTCCAGCTATAGCTTTCTCAAGATTAATTGGCATAACCTTGTCCCACAAACGTCCTGGGCGATAGCGAATACAACACCATAAAAGCAATAAAGAAAATAAAAAAGACAAATAAAACCCTAAATAAAAATTAACCTCTGCTAATGAGGACAATTTTATAAGGCTTACTAAAACTCCCATAATAAAAATATCTACCATAGAAAAATAATGGCAAAAGGAGTAAATCAAAGCGATAAAGACATTAGGCTTATATCCCTTACAAAAACCGACCATACTAATGATTATCAATACCGCTAATGGAGAAAAAAAGGTTACAACTAAAAAAATATAGAGTAAAAAAGACCACTCATAATCAAGTATAGTGAATATAGATGCTAGAGTTAAAGAGGACTTCACCCCCATTGAAGAAATCTC
>URKL01000237.1 GCA_900548485.1 uncultured Succinatimonas sp. | reverse complement strand
TTCATTTTTCTAATCATCCCACTACATCCTTAAACTTAAGTACGAGGTTTTGTGTACTCAAAATTTGATAAAAATCTTGCTAAATTTAGATCACTACAAATTTACAGAAGTCACCTCAATTAGCGGGATTATTTTTAGTTTTTAAGATGTTTATCTAAAAATTTAACAATTACATCTTGTACTTCATTTTGTACCCAATAATCGCCACCATGTCCGGCACCTTCAACAAGATAGCGTTCAGATTCAATACCATGTGCGCGTAAAGCTTCAAACATGATTTCTGTTTCTTTAGGTGATACCAAGGTATCAGCAGTTCCGTGGAAAAGTAAAAAAGGCGGGGTATGCTCATCCACATATAAAGCTGGATTGTATTTTCTAACTTCATCCATGCGATCAAGAACACTTGCATCAACACCGCCACAGATGGTACAACCATTAAGCCATAAGGCCTGACAGGCGCTAGGAGAGTTATAAGCATTCATAGTCTCTCTTGAAAAACCGTCAGCCATACGTGAGAGATCGGTTACACCATATAAATCAACTACACAAGCTACTTTACTTGAGTAATTAAGATTATCTCCCTCATCAAATAAACGGCTATGGCCGGTAACACCAGCAAAACAGGATAGATAGCCTCCGGCTGAGGTCCCCATAATACCTATACGATTTGTATCAATTCCAAAGCGCATCGCATTTTTGCGTAAATAGCGAATGGCTGATTTTACATCCAAAATAGGTTTAGGCAGATGTGATTGTGGAGCAAAACGATAGGAGACTGAGGCAACAAGATAGCCTTCTCTAGCTAAACGCTCACGAATTTCAAAGTGGCTAGCACGATTTGAGGTGATAAAACCGCCTCCGGTGACAAATACAACAGCAGGAATCAACTTACCAATACGTGGTTTTAAAATATCCATTTTCAAGTCAATATTAGGATGACTGTGGACACTTACTTGAGCGTAGGTAATATCAGGAATGAGATCGATTCTATGATTCTTTAAAGAAACTTTTAGAATTTTGCTTTCAGGCTTAACGTTATTCATTTTTGTATAGGTAGAAAATTTGTCGAATGTTAAATTTAGATTAATATACACCATTAGGAATGAGGTGTGATTAAATGTATTGATAATTCAAATATTATTAAAAGCTAAAGCTTTTGAAAATATATTTATCAAATTTTAGGCACACAAAACCTCATATTTAAGTTTAAGAATGTAGAGGGATGATTAGAAAAATGAAATTTTTCTAATCTTTTGTGTTCTGCTGTTCTATGTATTGCCTAATAATTGAAATAGGTTAACCACAACAACTTCCTGTAAAATAAGATGGAGAACTTTGTGCTTTCCCCAAAAGTATCTTGATATATATCGGATATACAGCCAATGTATATGAAAACGTAGCGGGAAATATCCTAATGAAGGGCCATACCCTGCTAGACTAGAAAGTGATTTTTGATAGGGATCAGCACTACGAAGGCACTGAAGAGAGATAGTAATGTCAGATGAAGCGATACCCTTGCTTTAGCAAGGGAAGAAAGTCAGTATGCTATAGATAATGCAAGTGAGAGATATAAGAGAGACTCTTTTGATGTTTATATATAAAGTTTGGTATGGTTCTAGATCTGTTGCAGCAAAGAGCGTGCAGATATTGTTATTACCATTAACAGTATTATTCATGTTGATTACTTCACTAAGACGTTTTTTCTATAAATGGCATTTATTTAAAAGTACTAAACTTAAAGTTCCAGTTATTATTGTTGGCGGTATTACTGTAGGCGGTGCAGGAAAGACTCCTTTAAGCATCGCGCTTATTGATTATTTAAATAAGCAGGGGCTAAAAGTCGGTGTAATTTCACGTGGTTACAAAGGTCGAGCACCTCAATACCCATTTGAAGTTAGATGCGATAGTAAGGCTTGTGAAAGTGGAGATGAACCTTTATTAATCAAGCAACAAATTGGGGATAAAGCTATAGTTGTAACCGATCCTATAAGATCACGAGGTGCTCTATATTTAGAAAAGTTTGGATGTGAGGTAATAATTTGTGATGATGGCCTGCAACATTATGCTTTAAATAGATCTTTTGAAATTATAGTTTTAGATTCTGAGCGTCTCTGGGGAAACGGTTTATGTTTACCAGCAGGACCTTTGCGCGAGGGTGTATGGCGTCTTAAAAAAGCCGATTTGGTTATTTTAAATGGTAAAGAACAGTTAGGTTTTGATAATTTTATCTTAAGTCCTAAAAGACCAGAATCTTTAAGTGATGGGTCACCTTTAAAAGAGAAAAAAATCATAGCATTAGTAGGAATTGCCAATCCAGAACGTTTTTATAGAACCTGTAGAAGTTTAGATCTTGAAATTATAGATAAAGTCGAGCTTTTAGATCATGCAACAATCAATAAAGATAGACTTTTAGAATTGAGTCGAGATTATCCTATAGTGATGACTTCAAAAGATGCTGTCAAATATCGTCATTTAGGTATAGATAATTTATATGTTTTAGATGTTCAGGCTGTTTTATCTGCCGAATTTTTAGAAAAATTTTGGTCAAAGGTCAAAGAACAGCAAAAGAGACTTGTTTACAAGCTTTAAGCTTTATCAAAATTTTGGCTCTCAAAACCTCGTACTTAAGTTTAAGAATGTAGTGTGCGAATTAGAAAAATGAACTTTTTCTAATTCGGTGTTCTGCTGTTCTATATATTGCCTAATAATTGAAATAGGTGCACCACCACAAAACCTGATGAACATGCAGATTATAAGAGCAATATCTGATGAGAAAAACATCTGTTTTCTTCATATACTGTTATACTAAGGTCATAAAAAACAGGAACAGCATAAGTTAAATGCAGCAAATCTGGAGACAGGCATATAAATACAGGCTCAGAGCTACTTGAGAGTAGCAGAGAAAATTAAAACAGTTCTGTGGCTTTTCTAGGTATGTATGAAATCAGATACTTGCACAAAGAAAAGAAGAGAGTACAAATCTTTTTTAAAGATAAATCCAAAGAATAAGTGCTGAAAATGTCCAAAATGTGGACCTATATTAAAAGATAACAGATTTTTTACAGGCTATCTTCTTATGTAAAAACTGTGGATATACAGCCAATGCGAATAAAAACGCAACTGGAAATATCCTAAGGGCGGGGCTCGCCCGGCTAGCGCAGGAAGTGAATTCCGATAGGGATCAGCACTGCGAACCCACTG
>URKL01000236.1 GCA_900548485.1 uncultured Succinatimonas sp. | reverse complement strand
TCTGCTGTTCTATTATATTGCTTAATAATTGAAATAGGCGCATCTCCACAACTAGTTGTAGAAGATCACTGAAGATGATCCAGATCTGACAAAAAATTTTAAAGCCGATCCCTCAACAAAAAACCTTCCAAAATTTTCTTTAAAACAGCCTGCTAAAAGCTCTGTTTTTGCCTTCATAGGCCGTTTTCCTATATTGTTTTTTCATTACCATCATAAAAAAACGACCTTTTTTGACTAATTGTCTTTGCAAGAAGGAGGCAATGAATCCTGAGCTTGAGGATTTTTGATAATAAACATACAATCTCCATAACTGAAGAAGTGATATTGAGATTGTACAGCATGCTCATAAGCTCTCATGGTCTCTTCATAACCTGCAAAAGCACTAACTAGCATAATTAAAGTTGACTCAGGTAAATGGAAATTAGTAATTAAAGCATCAATGACATGATACTTATATCCAGGATAGATAAAAATAGAAGTATCTTTAGCAAAAGGAATAATTTCCTCTGATGCCCCTTCTTCTACTGCAGCTTGAGCGGCACTCTCTAAAGAGCGTACTGCTGTAGTTCCCACAGCAATAACACGTTTACCTGCTTTATGAGTAGCAATTACTGCGTCGGCAACCTCTTTTGGAAGATGTACAAATTCGCTATGCATATGATGCTCAGTAATATCATCCTCACGGACTGGCTGAAAAGTACCTGCACCTACATGCAAAGTTACAAAAGCCATATTAACACCATACTCTTTTAAAGCCGCTAATTGCTCCTCATCAAAATGTAAACCGGCTGTAGGAGCTGCTACTGCACCTGGGTGCTTTGAATAAACAGTTTGATAACGATCCTTATCTAAAGGCTCATCTGGTCTGTCAATATATGGCGGCAAAGGTATATGACCACAATCATAAAGAATATCTAAAAGCGAACATCCATCTACAGTCTCAACCATAAACAGATCTCCTTGACGACCAGTAACCTTTAAGCTCTTACCACCATCAATATTTAAAATAGCTCCACTTTTAGGAGCTTTACTTGCTCGAATATGAGTTAAAGCAGAGCTTTGAGATGTAATCCGTTCAATTAAAAGTTCAATAGCTCCACCAGTTTCTTTTTTTCCATAAAGACGAGCTGGAATAACCTTAGTATCATTAAAAACTAAGAGATCGCCTGGATTTAAAAAACTCTTAAGATCGTAAAAATGTTTATCTAAAAGCTCTCCTGATCTGCCATCAAGGCATAACATGCGACATCCAGTACGCTCTGCACTAGGATAAGCGGCAATTAAATTTTCAGGTAAATTAAAGTTAAAATCACTGCGTAGCAATTTAGTATATCCTCGCAAAAAACTGCCGCATATTTTAGCATTTTTTGCATGTTTTTCTCAGTCTTAACTAAAAGCTCAAACTATTGAATCTAGATTATTGCTTAATTTTAAATAAATCAGAAAATAGCTTTAACATTACATTCTTTAACTCTGAAACAGAATTGATAACCGCACTTTTCTTGATCAATTTTTGAATAAAATCAGATTTAATCCCAATACCATAAGTTTCAATTCCTAAGGAATCAATATAATTAAGAGCTGTCTTTGTTTGTAAAATACTATCCGGGACCCCATCTGTAAGCACAAAAATAATATTACGCTTACAACGTAAATATTTAACACTAGAAGCTGCATACCATAAAGCTTGAGCTAAAGGTGTTGAACCGTGGGCTGCCTGATCAAAACGTCTTGCCACATTAGAGGCTCGCTCGTGAGCAAATAAAGCTACATCAAACTCCCCATTTATTCCAGGGAAAAAAGTAACCATTGTTTTAATTCCATCAATACCTTCTAGAGCTAAGGCAATCATTAAAGCAGCCTGACAAGCCTCTTCATTGCGATTTTTACCCTTAGGATCATCACAAAAAAGCATCGATCCTGAAGCATCTACTAATACATGAATTGAGGTTGAATAATCATCATATAAAATTCTATCTTTAAAAATTCGGGTTTCGCCGGCACAAATATTTGCAGCTCTCACAACATTTATTTTGGCACCTTTTTGGGTTTGCATGCCAAAACACTCACACCATGCCCGAGCTCTTTGCGATAAGGTATGTCTTAAAGCAAAGGTATCTTGAATAGAATCAATAAAATCCACCCTTCCATAAGCACAAACTCCAGGAGTTATCATTCCCATATCATCTTTAATCGTCATATTTTTAGGGATCATCGTCGCCAAGATCTTCTCTGCACTGCGTTTAGGCCACAGTTTAGTTAAATCATGTTCAACCTCGTCCTCTAAAAAATCAAAAACAGATTGTTCCTTTGACAAAGAATTTTTAACATCTGAACTGGATTTTTGCAGTGAATTATCATCTTTATTTTCAAAAAATGATGCTTGTTCTTGAATAAAGGTATAAATTTCAATGGCTAGTTTAGCTACATCCTCTGAATTTTTTGCCCAAACGATTTTATTTACTTTTTTAAAAAATTGATTGAGGAAATGATGATCACATCTCATGCGCAAGGCTCTAAGTGTCACAAAAGCTTTAGGTCGCTGACTTTTAAAACCTTGGCTCTTTACATAAGCAAAATAAAGCATGGAACACAAAAGAATCCTCAGAGTTGAAGTTTTTGGCATTTCTTTAACAAATTGTTGCCACAAATCCTCTGATTTAAGCAAAATCAATTCTAAATTTTCATAAACTCCAATAAATTCACGGCTTATAATCTTTTCAATTCGAGCATCTTCAAGGATATTGAAAATCGCAAATAATGAAAAATTCTTATGCATGCCTCTCACGCACTTAAAATTGGTATAGCGTACATGAGCTGCTTCATGAGCTAAATAACCATAAGCTATACGTGCACTTAAATTATCATTAAGATCTAACCTTGGAATAGTGATGATTGAACCGTTAGTATAAGCCATAGAGCCCAGCATTCTGACCTTAACTCCAAAGAGTTTGGCATAATTACTTACAATAATTGGCATTGCGCTCAGAAGATCATTCATATTTTGTCCCCTTATTTTTAATAAGCTAAATTTTGCCTAATTACAAAACTTATCTAAGCGCAGATGTAGCATTCTTTGCGACATTTGACCAAAAGCAAGAGTACTTATATAGTGTACAAGTTAGAAATTTAAAAAAATCACTTATTTGACTTCCTCCCCTTGCTAAAGCAAGGGGATTCCTACTGCTAGATATTACTACCTAGCTTCAGTGGGTTCGCAGT
>URKL01000235.1 GCA_900548485.1 uncultured Succinatimonas sp. | reverse complement strand
AGAAGGAAGCGGAGTTCTAAAAATAGTTTCTTCCGATATGAACTAAATTCTTTTTTATAATCAGTAAATATAGTATATCGATAAATTAAATATGCTTAATTTTAAATTTTTTTGATGTACAATGAATGCAAATATCTAAGTAAATGGCGTGTACATCACATTTGCACGCAAAAAACAACGATATAAGATGATTATAAGAAAAAAGCATTTATGATAAGAAATATATTCTTATCTGCATATTGAGAGGGATAAGTTATGAGCGTCTCTAAAAGATTTAATGAAAAAAATAAAAAATTGACCGTTGTGTTCTATGTAAATCGTGCTGCAGCCCAAGGTGCTGAAAAAATCGATCTTCTCTGTGAGCATAATGGCTGGCAAGAAGTTGCTTTAAAGCCTCAGAAAAATGGAACTTTTAGAGGCTCTATTACCTTAAAGGTTGGAACTCAGCCTAGCTATCAGTATAAGCTTAAGTACACTTTTGCTGATGGTTCTGTTAAGTACGATAATGATTGGAATGCAGAACGCTATGTGCCAAATCCTTTTGGTGGTGAGAACTCAGTTTTTTCAACTGTAATTTCAAAACCTTTAGAGACTAACTAATATTTATTTTTCGCTTTTTAAGGTGACCTAAATAAGTTGTACAAACTTATTTGGGCACTTTATTTGCGGAGATTTTCTATAAAATAAAAAAAAAATTAAAAAAAAAACTTGACAGTGATCAAAGTTAAGTTTAATATAGCTGACGTTGACGCGGGGTGGAGCAGTTCGGTAGCTCGTCGGGCTCATAACCCGAAGGTCGTAGGTTCAAATCCTGCCCCCGCAACCAGATTCCTTCCTTTAAGTTAATTCTAAAAAAGATTCTTTAGCCTCTTGTAGAGGTTTTTGTTGTTTCTGATAGTTTAAATATTTTTTTCAAGTGTACGGTAATTTCTTTAGAGGCTAATTTAGCGTTTTTTGTACCTTGATGTATTGGCAAATAATTGAAATGTATGCGATAGAGCAATTTTCTGCAAAATAAAATTGTGTCTATAAAGCATTTTCCTATATTTTTTCTTAATGCTTGGTAGTTTTTCTCTCTTAATCACATGGATAAAACTCCTTTTAAGTTATTCATTTGATATCGTAGTGGCATGTGGATAATTGACTAACTATAATATTTGCTTCCAAATTTAAAAAGCTCAACGTTAAAATCAGCATATACCAATTGAAATATTTCTA
This sequence comes from uncultured Succinatimonas sp., assembly GCA_900548485.1. Taxonomy (GTDB): domain Bacteria; phylum Pseudomonadota; class Gammaproteobacteria; order Enterobacterales; family Succinivibrionaceae; genus Succinivibrio. The sequence goes on along the minus strand of URKL01000235.1, from coordinate 2,018 downwards.
ATAAGTCCAACTTTATGTCCTCACCCCAAAAAGAACATTTTCATTTTGCTATTATCAAAATATAAATGTTGCAATAAATATTCGGAAAAAGTTAGATGAATATCATTCTTAATGAGATATATAAAATACTGTTAAAGACGCAAGAATCTAAGTTTGAGTAGGTGCGCGTAAGATACAGAGTTTATCTGTAACCATAGTACAGTTTTGTTGAATTAGGGAGCTCCCTCCTTTATAGGAGGGAGTATGTTCACATAATGGTTAATTACCACCACTTGGGTTTTTGTAAAGCGCTTTTATATAACTCTTCGTATTTGCGGCAAGAATCTTTCCAATTAAATCTTACTCGCATAGCATTTGTTCTGATACGACGCATTTCATCTTGATCTTCAAGATATAGAATTAAAGTACGGCGTAAGCATGAGAGTAACTCTTCAGGAGAAGGCTCATTAAAGACAAATCCATTGCCAAGCTCACGATTTTGATCATAGTCAATAACAGTATCTTTAAGTCCACCTACAGCTCTGACAATAGGGAGTGTTCCGTATGCTAAGGAATAAATTTGATTGAGACCGCAAGGCTCAAAGATAGAAGGCATTAAGAAGAAATCTGAGGCCGCCTCAATCTGATGTGCTAGAGCATTGTCATAAACAGGTTGGAACACCAATTTATTAGGATGACGGTTTGCAATTTCCTGTAATTGACGCTGTAAGTTAGGATCGCCTGTACCCTCAATGATTACTTGAACTTTGTGCTGTAAGAATCTATCTAAAATAGGGAGAATTAAACCAATACCCTTTTGATCTGTTAGGCGAGCAACCATGCCATATATAGGGGTATCACCAATTTCTAAGCCGAGTTTTCTTTGCAGTAAATATTTGCCTAAAACCTTCTCATCCATGTTATTGATGTTATAGCGGATGGTTAATAATTGATCAGTTTCAGGATCCCAGTCAGAATAATCGCAGCCATTGACAATACCACAAAGATCTTCGCGTCTGTCAATAAAGTTTTGTGCCATACCGTGTCCACCTAAATAGGTGATAAGCTCACTTGCGTAGCCAGGACTTACAGTATTGATTTTATCTGCATAAAAAACACCACATTTTAGGTAATTTATATATGAGCCCTGAGCGATACGATCATTATAAACATCTTTAATCTCAGGGATCATGAAAATTTGTTGGCGATCAAATACGCCTTGGAATGCTGCGTTATGAATGGTAATTACAGAACGAGTTTTATCAAAAAATGGATCCTGACTATATTTGAGTCTGAGGATCATTGGAGCTAAACCTGTATGCCAATCATTGCAATGCAGAATATCAGGTTGGAAATTGAGCGCCTTGCAAGACTCAATAGCAGCTGCACAGAAAAATGCATAACGTTCGCCATTATCGCCATAAGCTTGGTTGTTGTCACCATAAAGAGATGTGCGATCAAAATAGCGCGGACAATCTATAAGTAGCAATTCAACGGCAGAATTTGCAAGTTGAGTTTTGCGAATTTTAAATGGGATTTGTAAGTTGGAGTCAGGATTTCCGGCATTTAAAATAGCCTCAGCGACTACAGGAAATGTTTCTACGCTGGGAATAATAGAGTAACAGGGCATTACAACAACAACTTTATGACCATCGGCCTGAAGTTGTAAAGGTAAAGCTTTGGCAACGTCAGCCAAGCCACCTGATTTAATAATTCCTGCGACTTCTGATGCTAAAAAGAGTATATTCACTTCAAACCTCAACAAGTCCATGCAAAAGCTGCTAAATGATTTAAATTCATTAGCTTATTGTTTGCAAAAATTTAAAATACAACAAAAAAATTATAATCTATAAATTTTTTTAACAATTAGATCTGAGCTAAATTTTTTATCAAATTTTGGGCACACAAAACCTAGTACTTAAGTTTAAGGATGCAGTTGGATGATTAGAAAAATGAAATTTTTCTAATCTCTTGTGTATGCTGTTCTATATATTGCCTAATAATTGAAATAGGTTAAGTAATCAGTAGGAGAAGCATAT
>URKL01000234.1 GCA_900548485.1 uncultured Succinatimonas sp. | reverse complement strand
CTGTAGACGCAGGCGTTTTCACCGAAACAGTTTTCCTCAATCCTGCAAGAAGTGTCAAAAATTCAGACATATATCTAAAGATAGAAGTCAAAAACTTTTCATTAAATATAAAATTAGGTGACAAATAACGCTTATTAATCGCAACAACTAAGTAATATTATCTAAATCGTAATACACTCTTATTCATGATGATAAGGAGACTAGCATGAGCGATATTTTAAATACCGTTATTATTGGATCTGGACCTGCTGGCTGTACTGCTGCTATTTATGCTTGCAGAGCTAATTTAGAGCCTGTAATTATTTCCGGAAGCACTCCAGGAGGTCAGTTAACTATAACTCCAGAGATTGGTAATTGGCCTGGTGCTAAAGATAATCCCGCAGGTTTTGCATTGATGCAGACTTTATTAGATCATGCTAAACAATTGGGCACCAAATTCATTTCGGCTATGGTAGAGTCTATTGCTGATGAAGGTTCTGTAAAGGTCATAAAACTCTCTGATGGACAAGTTTTAAAGACTAAGACTGTAATTATTGCAACAGGTGCCGCAGCTCGCTATTTAGGTTTAGAAAGCGAAGAGAAATACAAAGGTCGAGGTGTTTCAGCTTGTGCAACCTGTGATGGCTTCTTTTTTAGAGGTAAAGATGTAGCTGTTATTGGTGGTGGATCAGCTGCATTTGTGGAAGCTGCTTTCTTAAGCAAGATGTGTAATAAGGTTTATCTTGTACATAGACGTGAGAGTTTCAGAGCAGAACAGGTATTAGTTGATAAATTACAAGAACTTGTTTCTCAAGGTAAAGTTGAATTTATTTTAAATGCCAATGTAACTGAAATTGAAGGTAATGGCGAAAGCGTTACTGGATTAAAAGTAAATGTTGCAGGTGCCATTCGGCATGTACCATTAACCGGAGTCTTTGTGGCAATTGGTCATAAACCGGCAACAGAAGTTTTTGCAAGTGTTGTAGAAATAGATAGTGATGGCACTATAAAGACTGGTTTTGGCGCTGAAACAGCTTGCTCTGCTAAAGGATTTTTTGCAGCAGGTGATTGTGCTGATAAGGTATATCGTCAGGCAATTACCTCAGCAGGTCAGGGTTGTAAGGCAGCCTTAGATGTTGAGCATTATCTTTTAGCTCAAGAGTAAAAGTAATTATGAACCCCAATAAATGGGGTTCATTTTTTCATAGATTTTAGTAGCCTATGACATCACCTTGGTGAGAGTTTTTAAGAATATAACCTGAAGTTTTACTAAATCGTCTAAATTTAAACTTTCATTAGCTTTATGAATAGTAGCGCTTAAAGGACCAAATTCTACAGTTTGAGCACCTAAAGGAGCTATAAATCTACCATCTGAGGTACCGCCAGATGTCGATAATTGACATTTCATTCCACAAACTTCTTCAATCGTGGAACTTAAAGTATCAACTAAAGAACCCCTTTTAGTAATAAATGGGCTACCATTTAAAACATAGCGGATATTGCATTTAATCTTTAAATTATTGACGATCTCTTCAACTGCTTTGGCAATTTTTTCTTGATTTAATTCATCGCTAAAGCGCCAATTACACATGATTTTACAGGTGCCAGGAACTACATTTTCAGCACCAGTACCACAATTTAGATTAGTAACTTGGAAAGATGAAGGAGGGAAGCTCTCTGAACCTTGATCCCATTGTTTTTTATATAGTGCACTTATAAGATCACTTGCGTGATGAGCTGCATTATCGCATTTATCTGGATATGCAACATGACCTTGTACTCCTAAAACTTCAATATGAGCTGTAAGTGAGCCACGGCGACCATTTTTAATTTGATCTCCAAATTCCTTTAACGAAGAAGGCTCTCCTACGACACAATAAGTAGGGATAAGATTATGTTTTTTAAGATACTCTGCAACAAAGGGAGTTCCGCCAACTGCGTCACCTTCTTCATTGGAGGTCAAAAGAATACCGACACAACCTTTATGATTAGGATTAGCTTTAACATAATCTCTTAAGGCAAGAGTCATCGCTGCATCAGAACCTTTCATATCAGCACTGCCTCGAGCGATTAAAGTTCCATCTAAAACCTCTCCTGCAAAAGGATCTACTTTCCAAGACTCTAAGTCCCCAGGAGAGACTACATCAGTATGACCTAGAAATAAAAAGAATGGGGAACCTTGACCGTGCAGAGCCAAGAGATTAGTGGTTCCACATTGTTTTAAAGTAAGACAATTAAAGCCAACAGCCTTTAATTTTTCAATAATTAGATCCTGGCAGCCAAGATCCTTTGGCGTAATGGAAGGGATCTTGACTAAATCGATACAGAGTTGTTTAACTTCGTTATCTGGCATATTAATCTTCGGTAGGATAAGATAAGAACAGCTTACGTTCTAATCTTAAGAATTTATAAGCAGTTTTGCTTTCATCTTCAACTTTTAAAGCGTCAAAGCGTCCATATCTTACGTCCTCTAAAAGTTTCTTGTCTTCAGCGGTTAAGGTCTCGCAAGCCTGTAAATATTGGCCTAGGAATTGCTGAGCTAAAAGTTTATCCCAAGGATATACAGTTGAGATTGAACGCAAAATAAACATAGAAGGCATGTCTACGCATAATAAGCATTTTTCTTGTAGACGAGGTAAAAAGTCTTTAAAGGACTGAGGAGCAAAAGCCCAATCATAGAAAGGTAAAACTTCACCTTGAGCACCGTCTATATAAGAAATATAGGCTTTGTCTTCAGCATTATTACGGATAAAGCTTGGTTCAATTTCAGAATTTTTTGCATTTTCTTTGATAAGCTGTTCCATTTTTTCAGAACACAAAACGATAGGTTTCTTGCTCATTAAAGAAAGCATATCACACACATTCTCCATGCCGTTTTGCTCTTCGCTATCAGGAACTTTGACAGCTAAAATAGCAAAAACTTCATTCTCTGGAGGACGAATGACCTTATGGGCATTAGGAGGACATTCTGGGTGATAACGTTCTGGCATTGGCATTGTATATATCTCCAAATTAGTTTGATAATAAAACTTATTCTATCATATATAGGCCAAGCCTTTGACTTTCAAGGATCTACAAGCTAAATATGGTTTTTATTATTTTTTGAAAAAAAGCAATTTATAAATAGAAATTTGAGAATTTTTTTAGATTTTTAGGTTTTAATGTCCCAAATTACGATAAGGTTGATTTGAAGAGGATTATTTTCTATCAAAATCATTTATCAAATTTTGGGCACACAAAACCTCGTACTTAAGTTTAAGGATGTAGTGTGT
>URKL01000233.1 GCA_900548485.1 uncultured Succinatimonas sp. | reverse complement strand
TAAATACTTATTTATTCCGCGATTATTTTGGAAATGTTGCCATCATGGCAGTTTCCACCTTATTCGGACTTATAAAAGGGCCTTCTAAATAAATTCCCTCCAGATCGGCTCCATTTTGCGGAGCCTTAAATGCTACTGCATTTTTTAAGGCTTTCGTAATTGAAGTCGCAGACATTGTCATAGTTGCAGGGACAATAGTCCCCACGCCTACAGAGGCTTCATAGATACTGATTGCTTTTAAACCTTCATAGTCTGCATCCATAAAATCATGACCAAAAGCCCCATGAAAATGAATGTCTATTAAACTTGGAATGGCATATAAATTTTGAGCATCAAAAACATAATCTGTACTAAAAGGGGAGCTTAAAAGCTCCCCTTTTATAAACAGATCGTGTTTTTCAAAGCTAAAATTATCGCTATATACTCTAGCATTTATAATTTTCACTTTTTCCCCTAAAGTTTAGCTTTGAGAACTTTTATAAGCCTCTTCTAAAGCATAGGTCAACTGATCTGGACAAGATGTTGTTTTACTCTTACAAGTATTACCACGCAAAATAGGGATGATATCGTCGATATTTTTACCGGTAATCAATTTACTAATACCTTTTAGATTACCGTTACAACCACCGATAAACTCCACACTCTTGATAATTTTGCCATCAAGCTCAACATTTATAAATTTAGAGCAAGTTCCTTGGGTTCTATATGTATACATCTACTAACTAATCCAAAAAAGTTACAATATCTTTTAAATTTTTACGAGATTTAGGACGCTTACGATTGCTATCATTACAATCTCCATAACCTAAGGAGACTACTGCTACACTATGTAAATTTTGAGCAGGTAAATTTAAAATTTCATCTAATTTATCAAATAAAACACCTTCCATAGGTGTAGAGTCAATACCTAATGACTTAGCTCCATACATAAGTGCGGCCATAGCAATATAAACTTGCTTTGCAGTCCATTGTGCATAATCACCAGCTTCTTGATGCATGCGACCAAAGGCTATACGATGTTCATCAACAATATCACGAATTTCAGGATGATTTGGATAACGACCATCCGCATCCTCTTTAGCAGTAACAGCCTTATAAGAATCAATATCAAGCTTAGTCTGTGCACATAAAACAATAAAATGTGAGCAATTTGTAATGCGATCATGATTAAAATCGCAAATTGCCGGCAAAATCAAATCTTTTGATTTCTGAGATCCAACAAAAAACTTCCAAGCCTGAGCATTAACTGCACTTGGTGTAAGTCTTAAAATTTCTAAAAGTTTATCTAAATCTTCTTTAGAAATAATACGACTAGGATCATAGTGTTTTGCTGTATAACGTTCATTTGATAAAGAAACAAAATCTAGCATAATGAGCTCTCAACGAAATTTAAATATCAATACTTTCTAACTTAAGCATATTACTGTATGCAAATTCTGACAAGTCCACGCTTATTTAAACCATAACTTAGCATAATTCGATAATGTATCTAATTGATGACTCATAATTTCACACTTCAATGAAACTAAATGTCGCAAAAAACTTAACCTAAAAAGTACCTTATTTAATTTTTATCGAAATGATTTACAAATTAAACAAAGTATTACATCCAAATCCGTGATATTCGACGTTGAACTTAAAACGTTTGCATCTTAGACTATCTAGAAATAAACACCTAACGAATATTTTATTTTTATAGGCAATAAAAATGGCAGATACATATTCTTCAAATCCACAAATTGAAACTATCCAAAATCAATATGGCATGAGTGTTACCATCATGGATTGGGGTGCAACTATTATTTCTATTAAAGTCCCAGTAAATGGTGAAAAAGAACCTCGTGAGGTTTTACTAGGAGTAAAAAACCCCGCAGACTGGTATAAACAAAGTTGCTACTTCAATGCCACTATTGGCAGATTTGCTAATCGTATTGCTAACAATGAATTTTCCATTAACGGGAAAACCTACAAATTAAATTCTGCAGCTCAACATTGTCTACATGGTGGTGTTAACGGTTTTGACAAACGTCGTTTTACTCTTGTAAGTAAGAGCTACAATAGTCTTACTTATACCTTACACTCTGATGACGGTGATATGGGTTTCCCCGGTAACTACGATCTTACTGTTATCTATACTGTAAGCGATGACAATGCTTTAAATGTTCAATATCAAGGTAAATGCGACGCTCCTTGCTGGTCTTGTATTACCAATCATGCTTATTTTAACTTAAACGGTTATCACAGCACTGCTTTAAATCACACCTTATGGTTGGATGCTAAAGCCTTCTTACCTTGCGATAGCGGCTCTATACCTACAGGCGAGGTAAGAGATGTTGCTAATACAGCTTTTGACTTCAATACTCCCAAAACCATAGGTCAGGATTTCTTAAAAGATGAACAAATGAAAACTTGCTTAGGATACGATCATCCTTATCTCATCGAAGGTAATCCTGAAAAACCTTTCGCTTGTGTTGAATCCGATGATCACAAATTAAAGATGTCTGTCTACACAGATTATCCTGCAGTTCAATTCTATTCAGGCAATTATATCAATACCCCTGATAACAAAATCCCAGCTCGTGATGACGGCAAAATTTATGAAAATCAGACCGCTTTATGTTTAGAACCTGAGTTCTATCCTGATTGCCCTCATCAACCACAGTTTGCCGACATCAACACTATGGTTACTCCCGAAGAGCCTTTGGATAAGTTCATCTGCTATAAATTTGAATCTATCTAATCAATGAAATAGAAAATCTTTTTTAAAACGCTGGTTATATAATCGGCGTTTTTTTATAGCTATTTATCAATAGGTTCTGACATGTAGTCGGATAATTCTTTTTACGAATTAGCAAACTTTTAGTGCCTTTTAAAAAATTGACTAATTCAGAAACAGCAACTTTTGGAAGATAACTGTTAAATCCAGGTAACCATGTAAAAGCCTAATCAGGATTAAACCGTTCTATATTGACTGAAGGCTTTGAAATATTCTTTAAACAGCCTAAGTACAAGCAAAAGACGAGAGAACAAATCTTTTTAAAGATAAATCCCAAGAATACGAGCAGAAAGTGTCCAAAATGCGGACATATATTAAAAGATAACAGACTTTCCCAAGCTATTTTCTTATGTACAAACTGTGGACATACAGCCAATGTATATGAAAACGTAGCGTGGAATATCCTAAGGGCGTAGCTTACCCGGATAGATTAGGAAATGAACTTTCAAAAGAGTCAGCACTGAAGACAGATAATAATATC
>URKL01000232.1 GCA_900548485.1 uncultured Succinatimonas sp. | reverse complement strand
GTGCGCTTGAGCAGCTCGATGTCGAGGTCATCGGTCAGCAGGGTGGACAGGTCCATGTAAGCCTAACTGTGGATAAACAGCCAATGCTGATGAATAGTAACGGGAAATATTCTTATGGCAGGACTCGCCCAGTTAGATCAGGAAGTGAACACTAAAAAGAGTTAGCACTGTAAAATCAGTTAAACTAGACGGTAATATCAGTAGCAGAGATCCCCTTGCTTTAGCAAGGGGAGGAAATCAATAAAAGAGCTTATTTAGTTGCACTAATTTTCAGGTAAGGAATATAAACACAGTTACTGTCATCAATATAGCGACCTAAGGTTTTTGAAGTAATGGCCTCTTTTGCAACAGCAAGTTTAGCAATTTTATAAGCAACAGCGGCTTGAGATTTGTGATCGTTTTTGACAGTTCCGGTCATTTTACCGTCAGCAATTGCGGCAAGAGCTTCTGCGGAACCATCAACACCGACAATTGGTATATATTTATTTTCTTCCCCCTGATTATAGCCTAAAGACTGTAAAGTATTTAAGGCACCTAAAGCCATGGCATCATTATTAGAAACGATAGCTTCAATCTTTTCGATACCATTAGTATTGATAAATTGATTGAGCTCATAGCTAGCTTTATCGCTTTTCCAATCAGCGCTTAAGGCCACAACTTCTTCATAGCTTAAAGGACTTGATGAAAGAGAGGTGCGTAAGGACATTGAACGCATGATGGTATCGTCAAGCTGAGCTTGACCTTCTAAGAGAACATAACTAATTTTGCCATCACCATTCTTATCAGCGTTATGATTCTGGCAGTATGTATTGAGGATATCTGCTTGGAATCGACCGGCCTCAGAGGCATCGGTACCAACAAAGTATGAATTTTTATAGACCTTTAAGCTCTGATTGGAGGGCTTACGATTAATGTAGATGATAGGGGTCTTTTTATTTTTAAAGCCTAAGTTTGAAATCTGTAAGGCCCGGTTAGGATCTACAGGATTGACAATTAAAGCGGAACTGTTCTCAGAGAAAGCTTTTTGGATATTTAAAGTCTCAACTTTGACGTCGCTTTGAGAGAAGGATATATGCAGTTCCTGCTTATCTAAAGTGGCTAAATTTTCTAATTCCTGCGCATAATTTTTAATAAAGGGATCATTAGCAGAATACATGATGACTGAAAATTGAGAAGCATAAGTACTGACACTAACTAATGCAAGGGAGGTTGCTAAAACTTTAAATTTTTTCATAAAGACACCTGAAAATAGAGCAACAGTTACAATACTGTCAGCATATATTTTACGCTTTTAAAAACATTAAGATCTTATATAAAAGAGGATGTTCTATAAAAAAATGTATAAGATATAAAATAAGTATTTATTTATGAATAAGAGCTTGTTTAAGCCGATTTTTTAAAAGTAACAATCCTAAAATGGCAGTGATAATACATAAAATCTGTCCCATGCTTAAGATATTAAAAAAGCGTCCTAAAAAAACGTCACTTTCACGGAAAATCTCTCCTAGGGTGCGCAAAAGTCCATAACCTATTAGATAAAGTGCTGAGATGGTGCCAAAGACTGGATAAACTTTTTGGGTTATAAATTTAAGGCTTAATTTTATAAAAAGATAAAGAATAGGTCCTTCAAGTAGCGCTTCATAGATTTGAACTGGATGACGTGGATATGCGTCAGCTCCCTCAAAGATGACAGCAAATGGGAGAGTGGAAACTGTGCCCCAAAGCTCACCATTGATAAAATTTACAATTCTCCCAAGAGGAATGATGATAAGAGCGATATAAACTAAGATATCGGTAGTTTTAAAAAAATCTTGTTGATCTTTTTTAAATAAAAAGAGTGCGCTAATAAGACCAATAAGGCCGCCATGATAAGCCATACCACCTTTATAAATTTCTAAAATTTCAAAAGGATTTTTTAGATAGTAATAAGGCTCGAAAAAGAGCACATAAAATAAGCGCCCTCCTAAGATGGCGCCTACTGAGGCAGTTAAAGCAAGATATAGAGCTTTTTCAATATTTTTAGTGTTTATATATAGAAAAAGCACTGCCAAAATAAAACCTGTAAGGTATACCGCTCCATATAACGACATGATCTTATTTAGACAATTTAAAAGAAAGACTTCGTTTAATTTTCTTTGGGATAATCATGCTGTCATCTTTAAACTTAGTTCGCAGACGCTTTGAAAGTTCAATTCTATCTTGAATATTGAGTATAGGTTCAAGCTCAAAGGTCTTTAAGATTTCATTCATAAGTCTTGCATAAACACCATTATTTGCTTTTATATAGGAGAATTTACCATCCGGAGTTACTGGATAGCAGACAATAACATTAGCTTGTCTTAAAGCTTTTCTTATATCTCCTAATGAATATTTAAATCCTCTTTGTTCAAGATTACTTCTAATTACCTGCATGATTATCATGACTAGGGTGCTGATGATTTTCTCAGTACGAGCTTTAGCATTGATTAAAAGTTCGTCAGCACTGATTTCCATCTCAGCATCAAGTTTTAAATTTTGTGATAAATCAGCTGAGGTATCTAATTTTAAAGTTTGAATGGAATGGTTTAAAAACTCTAAGCCATTTTGTTCAGAAAGCTTTTTGACAATAAAACTTACAATGTGCATTTGCTCTTTAGCAATGATGCTAAAGGCTTTTTCTAAAAGATCTTTTTCAGATTGCAAATCATAATCATCAGCTAAAAAGTAAAAATCCTGACCAAGTTTTATATCCATTGAATCAATATCAAGGATCCTGACAATTACCTCGCGCATTAAAGTCTGTGAGAGATTGAAGTCTAAATCCTGATGATAATGATTTTGTAGATAATTAAGACGATAGCTCAAATCAAGGATATTATTCCAAATGTTTTTAATTAAGAAATTAGCGTAATTTAAAAGTGGCAATCCCTCATTTTGACTTAAAAAGCCACTATTTGAATGGATGGCATTTATTTTAGCCATGCTTTCAATAGTCTGAGCTTGTTTTAACTCTTTAGAGCTTTCTTTTATCTTAGCTTTAAGTTTTTCTAAAGCTTGAGGATCGTCTTTGATAAATTCATCAAGACGACCTAATTTTTTAATGGTGCGATGAGAGATAGTGCCATCTGGTTTGCGAAAAGATTCAATTATATAAATATACTGCTTACCATTAGCAGATTTTATTTGTATAAACATATTATCCCCTGTTCCCAGCTTTAAAATATTTTATGCAAACCTTATTATCTTTTTAATTATAGATTATTCATCTTGTAATTTTAGCAAAAAATCCTTTTTCAACCTTTTTTTTGACGTCACAAAAATTAGATTTAACTATTTATATTTAT
>URKL01000231.1 GCA_900548485.1 uncultured Succinatimonas sp. | reverse complement strand
CCCTCCTTGTATCTAAATCAACAACTACTGTGGCGTATTTATGTCCTTTTCGGATCAGATCTGACCAACATTTTAAAGTCGATCCCTTCACAAAAAAATTTTCGAAATTTTCTTTCAAACAGCTTGTTAGATGCTCATTTTTTTTCAGATCTTCTTAATTGTTTTGCCTTCGCACAAAGATTGCCTTCTTTTGGTGATAATAAAATTTCCAAGTGCTTTTGGAAAAGCTAAAGATGATTTATAAAAACAAAAGTAAGTCCCGTAATCCGGGCAAGGGGAGGTATATGGAAGCAAAAGCTTTAAAACAAAGGATTCTTTATTCTTTTGAATATCGAAGATATGAAATAGAAAAAAATTAAAATGTAAGTCATGACGTTGCTGTAAGAGTATACATTAAGGTAAAAAAGTTACTGAAACTAATCATTAGTAACGGTAGTATTAAATACTAGTAGAAAGAAGAAGCAATCGTTAATAACGGTAGAATTAAATACTAGTAGATAGAAGAACTAATCGTTAGTAAAGATAGAACTAATCACTAGTTGGTAATAATGATTGGTATACTCATGTATACTAGTTTGTAAATCTTAGAAGATAGTCTTGACTATATTTAGAGCTTAGTTTTTGTATCTATATATTTAGAAGTTACCACTTCAAAAAAACTAGCAAAGATTTGTAGGTAATCATTACTTAAAAATATATTTGTAAATATTAAAAGTTTTTTTGTCTACCTATAATTAAGTAAACAACTATTAAGTGAAGGCTTAGTTATGTCAGATTTAATAAATTTAAAACAACCGCCAGTATCCATTGAATCATTTGAAAAAATGATTCAGGGTAATTACTACTTTGTAGATAAAACTGATTTTATTAAATACTATATTGAAAAAAGTACTGATGTAACTCTTTTTACAAGACCTCGTCGTTTTGGTAAAACCTTTACCATGTCAATGTTGAAGGCCTTCTTTGAAATAAATTACTCCAATCCATCTGACAAATCAAAAACTATAAGTCTTTTTAAAGATACTAAAATATTTAAAGATCAAAATTTATGCCAAAAACACATGGGTAATTATCCTGTTTTTTCATTTACCTTTAAAGGAATTGGCCTAAACTCATTTGAAGAAGATGTTTCCTTAATTAAAGGCATACTAAGTGATGAAATAGGAAAATATTCTCATTTATTTACCTCAGATAAAGTAAATCAAAATTCTTTAGATCTCTATAACGAATTTAGAACAACTTCAGATCCTGCTCAAATTGCTCTTATTGTAAAAACAATATCTCATATACTTTATGATTTAACAGGAAAAAAATGCATAATCATTTGCGATGAGTATGATGTACCTCTGGAGAACGCAAGAAAAAAAGATTACTACTCACAAATGTTAAGTTTTATAAAGGTACTCTTTGAGCAGACTTTTAAAACCAATGATTTTTTAGAAAAAGGAATTATTACTGGATGCTTAAAAATAGCAAAAGCTAGTATATTCACGGGATTTAATAACTTTACAACTCATAGTGTTTTAGAAAAGTCTAACTTTAATGAATATTTTGGTTTTACTCATGATGAAGTATGTTCAATGCTTGAGTACTATAAACTTGAGAAGTATAAAAATTTAGCATTTGAAAATTATAATGGCTATAACTTCTTTGGAACATCTGTAGTATGTCCATGGGATGTTGTTAATTTTTGTAATGATATTATTTGCAATATTAAAAGGCAAAACTATTTCTATTGGAAAAACTCAAGTTCCAATTCAATTGTTCAAGATTTAATCAAGAGCATTGATAATAAACAAACTGCTAATACAATTCTGTCACATCTATCAGATTTAATTAAACAAAAAAGTATTAAAGCAAAGATATCTGATGACATCACTTATACCACTATTGCAAAAGGTATAAATAATGAGAACTTAGATACAATTTGGTCTGTTCTATTAAGTACAGGTTACCTTACAATCGCGAACAATACTTCAGAACCTGAAGATAATATCTATGAACTTAAAATTCCAAATAAAGAAGTATTAGATTGCTATAACACTACAATTAGTAATTACTTTGATAGAACAAACACAGTATATGTAAACAAGTGTCAAAATATTGTAGAGTCAATTAAAAATGGAAATGACAAACTTACAGGAAGGCTATTAAGTCACCTCTTAAACCAATATTGCTCCTTAAAAGACTTTGCTATTAACGCTCCTCGAGAAAACTATTATCAAGGATTCTTTAATGGTTTGTTTACAGCATCTGATGATTTTGTACAAAACTATAAATCAAATCTTGAATCTGGAAATGGCTATGCCGATATTACTTTTAGTTATACATCTGATTTAGATGATATTGGAGTAATAATAGAAATAAAAATAGCAGACAGTAACAAATTATCAGCTCTTACTCGAGCTTGTGATGAAGCTTTAAATCAAATTAAAGAAATGCATTATGAAAAAATCTATGAAGATACAAGAATCAGTAAGGTCAAAAAGATAGGTATAGCCTTTTTTAATAAAGAATGTATGGTAAAAACACTCTAACACTAATATAAATCGAATAGGTAAGAGTGTTCATCGCCGTTACTCTCTTCCACGCCTTTCTCTGTGCGCTTCTGTAATGGGAGATTATCAATAATGTAGGAGGATGTTTTTAAATCTTGGTTTGCATTTTAATACACATATGATCTTCGAAATCATATTGCAGTTCTCACTGAAGCAGGAAGAGCCCTTCTCTATAGGAGAGAGTAAATTCATTTAATAAAACGTTAACTACAAAATTTAGGGATAATGTGAAAATTTTAATTTTATGTACGGGAAATAGTTGTCGAAGTCAAATGGCTCATGGATTCTTACAATCATTTGATGCAAGACTTGAGGTGTTTTCTGCAGGTACCAAAATTGACAAAGAAGTTAATCCCTTGGCATTAAAGGTTATGTCGGAAGCTGGTATAGATTTAAGTACACACACGCCCAAAAGTGTAAATCTATATCTTGATGAGAAATGGGATTATGTTATTACTGTGTGTGGTGGAGCTAAAGAGAGCTGTCCTGCATTTACAGGAAAGGTTAAACATAGATTGCATATGGGGTTTGATGATCCATCTGAAACTACAGGTAATTCTGAATTTATATATAATGAGTTTTTGCGGGTCAGAGATGAAATTAAAGAACGTTTTTATAAATTTTATTTTAATGAATTAAAGCTTCATTAATGGAACGGCAAAAAATAATTGAAGATAAAAAATATCGACTAAAGGAAACTATTGACACACGAAAACCAAGCTCTAACATTAGCTAGGCTTGTTTAAATTTTTTTTAAGGGGAATTTAAATGGCGGTGAGATCGGGATTCGAACCCGAGATAC
>URKL01000230.1 GCA_900548485.1 uncultured Succinatimonas sp. | reverse complement strand
GTGTGATGTTGAACATAGCTTTGGAGGAGACTTAGAAAATAGCTGGCAGTTTAATGTAGGTGCTCGTTACGAGTTCTAAGTTACAAAGTCCTTAGAAAATAACCCCAGTTATCGATCTAACTATTATTGATAACTGGGGTTTACATTAATTTTCAGGATTGATTAGGCCTGAACTTTATTATTCTTATAACGCTTCATATTTATTCTATGCAAAATAATGATGGCAACGATCATAAGTAAGATTGCGGTACCAAAACTTAAGAATAAGTTGAAGGTTAAACCTGCAATGATATAGCCGATAAAAGCACAGCTTGCGACTAAAAGAGCATATGGTAATTGAGTATAAACATGCTCAATATGAACACATCCTGCACCTGCTGAGGACAAGATAGTAGTATCAGAGATAGGTGAGCAATGGTCACCAAATACAGATCCTGCTAAAGTTGCAGATAGAGTAATAACGATTAATTCTTGAGATGTCGGATCCACAGCTTGAGCTACAGTAACGACAATTGGAATTAAAATACCGAAAGTTCCCCAAGCAGTACCAGTTGAGAAAGATAAGAAACTTGCAATAACAAAAATTACTGCAGGTAGAACCATACCTAAAACTCCAGCATCATTTTGTACAATTGATGAAATAAATTGCGGAGTTTGTAATAAATCACGGGTAACACCTGCAATTGTCCAAGCTAAAACTAAGATCATATTAGCCGGCACCATTGCCTGTACACCACGTAACATACCTTCCATGAACTCTTTTAAGCTTAGAAGTCTTCTGCCAACAAATAAAATAAAAGCTACTAATAAAGCTGCAAAAGAGCCCATAACTAAAGCAGGACCTGCATTAGTATTACCAAAAGCGGCGCCAATAGTATGGTAGGCTTCATCTTCTCCCCAATAACCACCTACATAGAGTAAGGATAGGGTAGCAAATATGATTAAAGATAAAATAGGCACAATCATATCCCAAATAGTGCCATCAGCCTTTACATCGATATTGTCAGCTGTCTGATCTTGAGCTTTTTCATCGGCATTGTCAGAAGTTGCAACTTGATTTAAAACATCTTCTTCAGCTTTTAGCATTGGTCCAAAATCAAGATTGATAAAGGAGACAATTAAAACCATAGAAAGGCACAATAGTGCATAGAAATTCCATGGAATTGTTGATACAAAAGCTTCCATTTCGGAATTAAAGGCATTGGTATCTTTAAGATTAGAGCCAACAGCTGCAGCCCAAGAAGAAACAGGAGCGATGATACATATCGGAGCTGCGGTTGCATCAATGATATAGGCAAGTTTTGCTCTTGAAATCTTATAGGCATCAGTGATAGGACGCATTACAGTTCCGACAGTTAAGCAGTTGAAGTAATCGTCAATAAAGATAAAACCGCCTAAAACTGAGGTTGAGAGCATAGCCGATCTTCTGCTCTTGATGTGATTAGTTGCCCATTTACCGTAAGCGCGTGAACCACCAGCAGTTGAAATAACATAAACAAGTGAGCCTAAAAGTGAGCAGAAAATAACGATATTAAGATCGAATCTTGAGCCCATTACTTTAAAGGCATTTTCGACAGTGCCGATAACTATATTTTCATCACCGATTCCCACAGTATAGATTAAAGTACCACAGAGAATACCAATCAAAAGTGATGAAAATACTTCCTTTGTTATAAGTGCCAAACCTACAGCGATTACTGGGGGCAAAATAGAAAGGACACCGGCGTAATAGGGTTCCATAAATACCTCTTAAATTTGATGATCTCTTTTTGTGCGACAGCACAAAAAAATTTACCAAATTATAGCAATCTAAATAAGATTTATAAAATTTTGCTTACAAATGATGACAATTAGTGCGAGTTCTAACGTCTTTAAGACTAAAGGAGAGATTTTTGAAGATACCGGCTATATATATATAAAATAGCCGGTAATTTTTGATTAGTTAGCAGTTTCGTCGCGGAACATTACAGATAATGATTCGTCATTACTAATGCGGCGAATAGCCTCAGCTAACATAGGAGCGAAGCTAATAACACGGAATTTGCCAGTGGCAACCATTTCGCTCTTAAGCGGGATGGTGTCAGAAACAACAATCTCGTCAATAACGCTGTTAGCAACGTTTTGTAAAGCATTGCCAGAGAGTACAGGGTGGGTTCCATAAGCTGTAACGCTACTGGCACCACGCTCCTTTAAGGCAGCGGCTGCTTTGCATAAGGTTCCACCGGTATCAATGATGTCATCAACGATGATACAATCGCGATCTTTAACTTCACCGATTAGGTTCATAACCTCAGATACATTCGGGCGCGGACGACGCTTATCGATAATAGCGATATCGGCATCATTTAACATCTTAGCGATTGCACGAGCACGTACTACGCCACCCATATCCGGAGAGACTACGCACGGGTTTTCAATGCCCTTTTGGAACATATCATCAACGAAGATCTTTGAGGAGAAGCAGTTATCTACAGGAACATCGAAGAAGCCCTGGATCTGTTCAGCATGAAGATCGATGGTAAGAACTCTATCAACACCTACAGAGGAGAGTAAATCGGCAATTACCTTTGCAGTAATTGGTACACGGGCAGAACGAGGACGTCTGTCCTGACGGGCATAACCAAAATAAGGAATGACAGCGGTAATACGTCCTGCTGAAGCACGGCGTAAAGCATCGATCATTACCAGCAATTCCATAAGGTTGTCGTTAGCCGGAGCACAGGTCGGTTGGATAACGAAGGTATCAGCGCCACGTACGAATTCATTGATCTGTACATGAACTTCACCATCAGAGAAACGATCACAGGTGGCATCGACAAGCTTGGTATAAAGACAGGTTGGTCAGGTCCGGACCTATGCTGAACGCATCGGTAAACCGAACCAGCGCCACCTTGCTGCACCGGTCGGAGACGTGAACGGTCTTTTCCGCAATCTGATGGAACACAACTTCTTCGGTGTATTCAGAGCGATCCGCCTCCTGGTCATAGGTTACGAAGGGGTATTGGAGCAGTTCGGCCATGCTGACCTTGTCCCGCTTCGCAAGAGGGTGACTTCTACGCAGGAAGGCATACGTTGGCAAGCGTTCTAACTCGGTGAAAGTCACATGGTTTATCTCAAAGGTCTTTTCCAGTGCTGGAATGTACTGGTCGTGCAGGGCCACCACCCCCACATCACTTTTTCCAGCAGCCACGTCACTAATAATGGTATAGGTTGGGCACTCCCGGATGGCGATATCATAGCTGTTCCAGGAGAGCTGCTCCATAAATCTCTGGAATGCCCGGACGGCAAAGGGAAGCCGCTGGGGCGAAACCGCGAACCGTGCGATCTACAATATTGTGGACAGTTTTTTTGTGGCAAAATATTCTGCAGTCGGATT
>URKL01000229.1 GCA_900548485.1 uncultured Succinatimonas sp. | reverse complement strand
TCAGCACTGCGAACCCACTGAAGCTAGGTAGTAATCTAAGCAGTAGGAATCCCCTTGCTTTAGCAAGGGGAGGAAGTCAATCTGATATTAGAGATTCTTCATCTGCTCTAATTGAGCTTGAACTTTAGATAATTGGGTCTTATTGAGCTCTAACTGAGCGCGAGCTCCTTCAATGATATTAGCCGGAGCTTTCTTGACAAAGGCGTCGTTTGAAAGCTTAGCTTCACCACTTCTGATATTACCCATGAGCTTAGCAATCATACCTTCAAGACGTTTAATCTCTTCATCTTTATTGATAAGGTCTTTCATTGGAATTAAGACTTCTGCCTCATGTAAAGGTTTAGATGCACAAGGCGGAACAGCTTCATCCTTGGAGATAAACGTAATCGGCTCAATATTGGCTAAGTTCTTTATATAAATAAAGTTCTTTTGTGCACATTCTTGTTCTTGAGCATTAGCACCGCGCATTATAGGAGATAAGACAACGGAAGGTCCAACCTTCATCTCAGCTCTTAAGTTACGTACAGTGGTAGCAAAATCTTTGATGTATTCGATCTGATCTTCAGCTTGAGCATCGATATCAAAGTCTGCACTATTTGGGAACGGTGCTACCATGATTGTATTTTGAGCGTTGCATTTACCTACCATCGGAGCAGTTTGCGCCCAAATAGTTTCGGTTAAGAAAGGCATTACAGGGTGAGCTAAACGCATAATTGCCTCAAGTACCTCAACTAAAGTATAGGCAGTAGCGTTCTTTTGTTTGTCGCTAGTCTCGTCAGATTTTAAGATAGCTTTAGTAAACTCTACGTACCAATCGCAGTATTCGTTCCATATAAACTCATAGAGAGTATTGGCTAACTGATCAAAACGATAGGCTTCGATAGTGGCACAAACTTCAGTAATGGTCTTAGATAAACGAGAACGAATGAAACGATCTGCTAAGCTTAAATCCTCAGGATTAGGTTTGGTAAGCTGCATGGATCCAACATTCATGAGCACAAAGCGAGAGGCATTCCAAATCTTATTACAGAAATTGCGATAACCGTCTAAGCGCTTCATATCCCAGTTAATATCGCGACCGTTAGAAGCAAGCGCACAGAGAGTGAAACGTAAAGCGTCAGTTCCGTGAGCGGCAATACCGTCAGGGAATTGCTTACGAGTTCTCTTAGCGATCTTCTCAGCCATTTGTGGCTGCATCATGTTAGCAGTACGTTTTTGAACTAATTCATCAATACTTATACCGTCGATCATGTCTAAAGGATCTAAAACATTACCCTTAGACTTAGACATCTTTTTGCCTTCTTCATCACGAATAAGGCCGGTTACATAAACGGTCTTAAACGGAACTTGAGGTGTACCGTCAGCATTCTTCATAAAGTGCATGGTCATCATGATCATGCGTGCAACCCAGAAGAAAATAATATCAAAACCGGTAACAAGACAAGAGGTAGGGTGGAAAGTTTGTAATTCAACGGTATTGTCTGGCCAACCTAAGGTAGAAAAAGTCCATAAAGCTGAAGAGAACCAGGTATCAAGAACATCAGGATCACGAGTTAACTTGATGTCTTCGCTTAAATTGTATTTGCTACGGCACTCTTCTTCGCTATGAGCGACATAAACCTTGCCATTATCATCATACCAAGCAGGGATTCTGTGACCCCACCATAATTGTCTTGAAATACACCAGTCTTGGAGATCGTTCATCCAGGAGTAATACATATTTGCATACTGTGCAGGGACGAATTTAATACGACCATCTTTTACAGCTTCAACTGCAGGTTTACCTAATACAGAAGCACGTACGTACCACTGATCGGTCAACATCGGTTCGATCGGTACACCACCACGGTCACCAAAAGGCTGAGATAGAGCATGATCTTCGATATGGTCTAAAAGACCTTGTGTCTTTAAGTCTTCAACGATGCGATCACGGGCTTCAAAACGGTCGAGTCCACGATAGGCCTCAGGAATATATGCAGATACAACATCGGTACTGATACCATCGCTATCAAAAACCTCAGCACTTTCTCTAATATGAGCATCTTCAGTTAAGATGTTGAGCATCGGCAGGTGACAACGTTTACCTACAGCATAATCGTTAAAATCATGTGCAGGGGTAATCTTGACGCAACCTGTACCTGTGGTCATATCGGCGTGAATATCGGCAATAATTGGGATACGACGATTTACAAGCGGTAAAATAAGCTCTTTACCAACTACAGACTTAAAGCGTTCGTCAGAAGGATTAACTGCAACTGCAGTATCACCTAACATAGTCTCAGGACGGGTAGTGGCAATCATTAAATAATCTTTGCCATCAGCAGTTTTAACGCCATCGGCAAGTTTATATTTCATGTACCACATGAAGCCTTTTACATCACGGTTTTCAACTTCAAGATCGGAAATTGCAGTGCGCAATTTCGGGTCCCAGTTAACCAGACGTTTACCTCTGTAAATAAGATCTTCATCGTAAAGTCTGACGAAAACCTCTAATACAGCGCGAGATAAGCCTTCATCCATAGTAAAGCGCTCGCGGCTCCAGTCTACGGAGGTTCCTAAGCGACGCATCTGCTTGGTGATGGTACCACCTGACTGCTCTTTCCATTTCCAAATTTTATCGATAAAGGCATCTCTACCTAAATCATGGCGGGTTAACTGCTCTTCTTTGGCTAATTTGCGTTCTACAACCATTTGGGTTGCGATACCGGCATGGTCAGTACCACACTGCCATAAGGTATTAAATCCCTGCATACGGTGATAACGAATGAGGGTATCCATAATGGTCTGCTGAAAAGCATGTCCCATATGTAAAGAGCCGGTAACATTAGGTGGTGGCAGGGCAATAGAATAGGCCCCTTTGCTGTTGTCGCCACTAGGTTTAAATAAGCCATCGGCTTCCCACTTTTGGTAGATGCCGTTTTCAAATTTTTCTGGCTGATAGGTTTTTTCCATTTCCATAAATTAGAAACCTGTAAAAATTGGGCTTTAAATGCTGATACAAACTATTCATTTTACACTATAAAGGATATAACTTACAGGTTAAAAAAATAGAGCTGTTATTTTTAACTATGCCAAGCCAGAAGACCAAGACCTTTTGTGTCAAACTTAAAGGATTTTTTTTTTGAAAGAGAGCCTTTAGTCAAAATTTGTTAAAATCAATCTAGATTGGTGGGAAATTGTTTATGCAAAGAAAACATAAGTTTTATCTAGGTTTATTTTTATCATTGCTTATAGTCTCAATTATGAGTTTAACTCTAGTTTACGAGACCTTTTATGGAATTTATGATCTTAAAGTTAAGCGTCAAGATAATGTCTATCAATTATACGCTAACGACGAATGGTATCGATCAATGGTATCCCGCAGCGCGTCAGTATCAC
>URKL01000228.1 GCA_900548485.1 uncultured Succinatimonas sp. | reverse complement strand
TGGCAATTTGCGAAGAGAACGCTATATTGTCTGTTCCTATCCAATTTGACAATGACTGGACGGTATCGCCAACGCCAAGCGATTTTATTGTGTATGAATCCAACTCCGTTACAACCAGATCTAAGCACAAGGACAAGCTTGGCACTGCTTTAGCCACGCTGGTGGGAGCTTACGGCATCAGGCTTAAAGCTTACAATGATCCGGAAATCATAAAGAAGCTCGATGCGGTTAAAGATGTGAACGTCAAGCCAGAGAGCACGCTCTACGACATCATCGCTGCCGTGGTCATCGGCAATAACATTTTAATGACGGATGATGAAAACGGTGATTTGCTGGTTCTTAAAAAAGGAAAATTAACGGCATTTGATAATTTGATTTTAGGGGAAAATATCCTCTCCGGCAATGCGCAATTTGACGCTACTAAGCTCTTTCAAACCTATTCGTGTTCAGGCCATAAAAAAGGCGATGGAAATACATCAGGAAAATTGTTGCAAACCAACGGTAAAGCTGTAGACGCTGAGGTAAATCGCAGAAGATATAAGTATCTAAATAATGTCTCAGAAGATGCTAATTGCCTCCAAACAGCAGAAGGAGAACGTAATTATCAACGAGCACAATATGAAAAAGTTACCTATACGGTCTACGGATGGAGACAAAGGAACGGTGACTTATGGAAAATTAATCAAATTGTAAAAGTCACGGATTTCATGCTGGGCTTTAACGAAAAGGAGATGTTAATTCAAAAGGTTATTTATGATTTAAATAACAACTCAGGAATGATAACCACATTGGAAGTCATCCCTCCAGAAGGCATAAAAAATGAACCTAAGAAAGGCGCAAACACAAACATTCCAAGCTCATCAAAATCCTTTTCTCAAATCAATAACTCTTCTTTAAATCTAAATAAAAACAGATATTAAAATGACCCCAATCGTACAAGGAACTGTCACTGTATCTAAAGGTGATACTAAGACCCGACGTTTGCAAATTGAAAGTAATGATCAATATATTGAAGATGATTTAGAACATTTTGAAGCTTATGGCTTTACATCTGAGCCTTTCCCAGATGGTAAGACTGATGCAATAACAGTTTATACAGACACTCATCAGGGACATGGTGTAGTCCTAGTCGTTCATGACAGACGCTATCGTGTTGTGAATATGAAGCCTGGCGAAGTCTGTGTTTTTGATGATAAGAAGAGAAAGATTTACTTAAAGCGCGATGGTATTGAAATAGATGGCGTTGATGATCCAATCACGGTTAAAACAACGGGAAATATCATTATAAATGCTGGTGATAGCGTCAATATCACCGCAAATTCTGTAAATGTTACTGCTCAAAGCACCGTGATTAACTCACCGGCAAATCAAGTAAACGGCCCCTTGACCGTGACAGGGCAAATTGTAGGACAAGGCGGGCTTACGATTTCGGGAGGCTCTGGAGCATCGGTACAAGGTACGCTTACAACCACAGGCGATGTTGTAGCAGCAGGCATCAGTCTTGATAATCATACCCATGGTGGCGTGCAAGCAGGCTCTGCTTCTACGTCTAAACCACAATAAGAGAATATATTATGAAATTAGATTACTCAAAGATTGCTGAACTTTTTGAACATTTAGAAAATGAGAATCTTGAAGCTTTTCTTGATGGCTTAGAAGATTCAGATGAATACTTAAAACATTTAGATATGTTAGTAAAAGCAGGTTTTGTTGAAGGCATAGAAATCAAATACGCATCTTGTTGTATTTTGTATAGTTCTCACTATCCAAAAATTGGTTTATCAGGATATGAATTTGCAAACGTTGTAAAAGATAAAAAACTTTTTCCCCAAGTAGTAAAAGCTATAAACAAAGCCGGATATATTGCCTCAATAGCCATGATTAAGGAATTTACTCCTCACGTGATAAAAACAATTGCGACAACTTTATTTACAGGTAAATAATGATTGCAAAAATCTCAGAACGATTGTGTCCAGTAATTACAGTGAATAAAAACAGCTGGACAACAACAAAAGCTCTAATTTCCTCAGATGGCCACTACTTAAAAATAAAAAAGAGTGGCCTTTTTATTTACTGCAATGAATTAATTCAACTTACAGAGTGCCTTGGTGTGCTCTCTTATGCCATAAAAACAAAAGACGGATTTGTAATCTTCGATCTGTCCTTTTCTCATCTTTGTCCAAAACAAATTCAACTGGCGACTAAATGGCTCTATGAAAATTTTAGTTAACAACAAAACCGTACAAGCTGATTTAAAAGATTCATTGACTCGTGCTGTCATTATTTCGTTATTTTCTTGGGCGCGTTCTAATGATGCTGAAAGTGTCAAAAATGGCTGGTGGGGTGATTCTCTAAGTCAAAACAATGACGACGATACTACAGGCTCCCTGCTTTGGACGCTTCTTCGACAAAAATTAACAGATGAAATACTACTTCAAGCAAAAGAATACGCGGAGCAGTCTCTAAAATGGCTTATAGATGACAACGTCTGTAGTTCTATTGACATTGATGTTAGTCGAGATTTTAACACTCTCAACATGACAATTTTACTTATTCACGACAATCAAGAGACGTCAATAATTTTTGAGGATTTGATAAATGGCATCCATTAGACCGACTTTAAGAGAAATCAAAGAGCGTATACACAATGATGCTAGAGTTCTACTTGATGAAGAGCATTTAAGACGCAGTGATTTAGCTGTTTTTGAAGCAGTGATTGCAGGTGCGTCCCATGGTCTTTACAACGCAATTTCATATGCTTGTAAACAATTATTTATAGACTCTTGTGAAGCATCTTTTCTTTATCGCAAAGCATATACATTTAATATAGCTAGAAAAAAAGCCACAAAAGCAATTGGAAAAATAAAATTTAAGTATGCTAGCAGTGTTGTTGATATTCCAATCGGAACTGTTGTCCAAAGCGATGATGGTTATCAATACGAAACTACAGTATCTCCTACCGCTGATGGCGTAGCATCTGTAAAAGCTGTGATTGCTGGTAAGCAATATAATTTATCAATTGACACTGAGTTAATGCTGCCATCACCTGTCGCTGGCGTAATTGGTGCAGTTGTTGTTGAAGAAATAACAGGCGGTACTGACTTAGAGACAGACGATGAGCTTCGAGCGCGAGTTTTAGCTAGAACTCAAAAGCCTCCGCGACAAGGAACTGACTCAGATTTTATTGCCTGGGCTAAAGAAGTTGAAGGTGTTAGCGAAGCTTGGTGCTACCCGAAAGAACTTGGTGATGGTACGGTAGTCATTCGCATTTTAGGTCCGGATAAGGAACTGCCGGATGAAACTTTATTAGAAAAAGTTAAAGAACATGTAATATCAAAATCGAGTGTTTTGGCAAAAATCTATGTACTATCCCCTATTCCGCAACTTTTTGATTTTACCCTCAAAA
>URKL01000227.1 GCA_900548485.1 uncultured Succinatimonas sp. | reverse complement strand
TAGTAATATCTAGCAGTAGGAATCCCCTTGCTTTAGCAAGGGGAGGAAGTCAATTAAGACCGTAGTCGTCAGTAGCGACATTATCTTCAGGACTATCGATATTGCCTAAAAGTTGCTCATAATAAACCATAGCAGCTTTGTCAGGATTTTTTAGCATAGATTCAAACATTGTTTTTACTTGCTCTAAAACAGAAGCTCGACAGATAAAGACGAGTTTAGAGCTATGCTCTCCCTCAGGCCAATCATTAAGAGCAGACAAAGGGTAAAGTTGTCCTTGAACACCATGAATAACAATGGGTTTGGTTTGATCTTTGAGATTCAAAATACCTTTTATACGTAAAATAGAATCACCAAAGTTTTCTTGAACACCAGTAATTGCCGCTAAGAGAGCTAATGAGTCGATAGGCTCTATAACTTCAAGAGCAAAAGAATCAATGTCAGAGTGAGCAATAATTCTCGGTTTAGCAACGCCTACAGCTCCAGAGACTGTAGCAGGTCTAAATGAAGAAGCTATCTTTTGACTTTTAATATTGAGCCAGCTTTTAACTTTTTCATCATAATCTTGATTAGCTGTTTTATATGGTCCAATCTCAAAGAGTGCATGAGGATCAAAATTACCTTTCACCTGAGGGTAAATATGAGCGGATGGATTGATCTTTTGGGCGATTTCATAGATGGCGTCAAGCTCATCGGAATCAATTAAATCTGTTTTACTTACTAAGATAATATCCGCTAAAGCAATTTGTTTAACTGCTTCATATTGTTTTTCTAATTGATCACGTATGTATTTGCCATCTAAAACGGTAACTGTACCATCATAATAAAAATGATCTAATAAAAATTCGTCACCATTTAAAGTAGCAATTACACCTGCAGGATCTGCAAGACCTGTAGTTTCGATAAGCACGCGTTTGAATTTAGGAATATCTCCACGCATTGCTTTGACATAGTTTTGAGCTAAGCAGTCAATTAGAGCTCCTTGTAAGGAACAACAGATACATCCTGACTGTAATAAAACCACGGAGTCATCGACTGATTGTACCAATTCATGATCGAGACCAACATCGCCAAATTCATTTATTAAAACTAAGGTATCTTTAAAATCACTACTTTGTACCCAGTGATTTAAAAGTGTAGTTTTACCACTACCTAAAAAGCCGGTAATAATATTGATAGGAATTAAATCTTCGCTTTGAATGGAGTTTTCCTCAACAGACATTTTCCTCTCCGTTTTCTAAAAATTTTAAAGCTTGTGGCAAGGATTGTATCCTATATTGATCTGATTCATTGAGCAAATCATGATAAGCATTCTCAATAGTGATAATTTTTGTATCTAAGTTATCATGAGTATGTTTTTTAAAAAATGCAGATGCTTCTTTTGAAGATACAACTTTGTCATTACCTGCAAGTATGCCCATTATAGGGATTTTAAATTTGAAATCACCATGGATAAGCCGCATTTGGGTTAAATAAGCTTGTCTTAAAAAGCCCCAAGTCGGGCCTCCAATAGTAAGTTCAGGATGGGCGGCATAATAATCATGGTAAAGATTGTAACGAATTTCACTATGAGAGTGATGGTTATCTGCAAAGGGAATACGTTTATAGTTATGCCCATGAGGAGTGTAAGAGATCTTTAATAAAGGGAGATAACCTAAACTTAAGATAAGTGTACGTAGTACAAACTTAGGCAGAGGAAAATAAGGATAGATGTATGGAGCTAATAGAGCTGCTTTTTTAGGTATATGATCTCCATTTACAATCAAATCAAGGCTAATTAAAGCCCCTAAAGAAAAAGCCATCAGTTTGTATTCTTTAACATATAGTTTATTTAATAAAAACTGAATATCTGCACGAAAATACTCAAATCTATCAATATGGCAGCGATTTGAATCTGCTAAAAGTCTAGTAGATCCTCCTTGGCCTCTACTAAAGAGAATTAAGATGCGCCAATTTAAACTACGCAGACTAAATAAAAGTTCTGCATATTTATGTCCAATTTCTCCACGCCCGGGGATGATAACTAGCGTGTTTTTAGGATCGCCTAAAAGCTCTAGAGCTGTTAGAGTTAAACCATTAGGATGTAAAAAACTGTGTTTGATGATTTTATGGTTAAAAAAATCTTCAATATTAGCTTGGTTCTGAAGAAGCTCTTGTTCATTTAACAATAGCTTAGCAAAGCTCTCCGACATAGGCTCTCCTATTTTGAAGGCTTATATTAGCGACGACGATGGATACTTACAACATTTGGTACGGCTTTGATATGTTTAATTACACCTGCTAAGTGGAGGCGATCTCGAACTGTAACCACTAGGTTTATGATGAAAGTTTTTTCATCTTTAATATCTGAATTAATACTTTCGATTCTTGAGCCAGCAACATCAATCGCATTGGAAATTTCAGAAACTATGCCTTGTCGATTTTCAAGTTCAATTAAAAGACCTGTTTTAAACTCCATATTTGCAGTGACAGATAGATCCCAACGTACCTTTAAGGATTTAGTTGGATCTTTGTCAGCATCTCTTAAGTTACGACAGTTGACATTATGGATTACCAAGCCTCGTCCTTGAGCAAGATGGGCTATTATGTCATCTCCAGGAATAGGTAGGCAACATTGTGCAAAAGTATAAGGAACTCCGCCAGTTCCTTTAATTGGTAAGTTGTTCTGATGATGTTGTTGAGGATCGAGGAACTTAGTAATGGCTACCGGTAAAATATTACCTATGGCAACATTAACATAAAGCTCACGCATATCATTTTGGTGGAAATTAGCTAATAAAGCTTTATTTTGCTCATCACTTAAGGTAGTAAGCTTGATAGCACGTAGAGCATTTTGAACTAAACGTCTACCGATAAGCTCGCATTCTTGACTGCGTAAACTCTTAAGGTATTGTCTGATTTTAGAGCGAGCTCTAGAGGTTACTACGCTTGATAACCAAATGGAATTCGGACGCGCAGTTGGTGATAATAAAATCTCTACACTTTGACCTGACTCTAATGGGCGAGAGAGAGGATACATATGGTGGTTAACACTTGCTCCGATACAATGTAGACCAATATCGGTATGTACCGCAAAAGCGAAATCTACAGGAGTTGAGCCTGATGGTAGATTATAAATTTTGCCTTCAGGAGAGAAGACAAAGATCGAATCTGGGAAGAGATCTTTTTTAACCTCTTCAACAAATTCCATGGAACTACCGGCGCTTTGTTGTAGATCAATAAGGTTTTTAATCCAAACCTGAGCATTTTTTTGTGAAGCTGTAGATACTGGTTTAGAACCAGATTCTTTATATGCCCAATGTGCAGCTACACCACGGGCGGCCATTTGATCCATAAATTCAGTGCGGATTTGGATCTCTAAGGGGACACCTCGGAGACAGCAGGCTTTTCCATGGCGGCTGCCACCAGCGTATTAAGGTCTTT
>URKL01000226.1 GCA_900548485.1 uncultured Succinatimonas sp. | reverse complement strand
AGCTGAAGAAAAATTTGGATGACAAGCGCGAACAATATGCCCAAGGGAACATACCCCAAGCGAGGATGCCGATATAGTTACCGGTAATAAGAGCATTGATAGGGTTATCTACAGCTTGGCGGATGAAGTTTAATAAAACCTCAGATATTCCTTTAGGAGTAGCATTAGTAGCAGCATTAGCTAAGATATTAAAGGTGCTAGGGAAAACAGTAGCCATAATTAAAGCTACTAAGGCTGAAAGCACCATTGATACAAAATAAATGCCAATAATAGGTTTTATATTAGATTTAGTGTCTTTGTCTTGGCGAGCAATGGATGCTGAAACTAATACGAAAACTAATAAAGGAGCGATAGCTTTTAAAGCGCTAACAAATAAAGAGCCTAAGGTAGGAAGTACAAGTTTGTCAGATGGAATGATTAAAGCAAGTACAATACCTAAAATCATACCGATTACGATCTGTAAAATGAAAGGTACTTTATTTAGGAACTTATATAAAGCTCCTTGGGGATTTATAGGATGTAACATTTTTTTTGACCTCAAAAATTTGGTGATGCCAATTATATGGCAAATTGCGTACAAATTTACGAAAAAAGACTTTTCTCTATCTAAAAACCTTACCTTTTTGTTAAAAATTTGAAGTCTAACTATAAGCAATTATTTTGAAATATGTGTTTTTTTGGTGCAAAAATCATTTCTGTTTTTGATAAAAATCTTTAAAAATAAATTTTTTTTTGATATGCATCAAAAAAATATTGACCTCATTTTTTAATTAGCATATGCTTACAGCTGTTAGCCAAAGCTTACTGAATAAAAAGCCTTGTTACAGGTAGAAATTTACAGAATTAACGGAATATAAACATTATGAAGACTCTGGATAATCTAAAAATAGGAGAGAGTGCTTTAGTATTGAAGGTCCATGGAGAAGGAACTTCTTTACGTCGTCGCCTTCTTGATATGGGAATTACACCAGGCACTTTAATTTTGAAGGTAAGAGGCGCTCCTTTAGGAGATCCTATGGAGTTTAATGTACGTGGTTATTCTTTAACTATCAGAAAAAGTGATGCCTCTTTAGTGGAGATCAATTAAAAATGACTGAAAAAAGATTTGCTTTAGTGGGCAATCAAAACTGCGGTAAGACAACTTTATTTAATGCTCTAACTGGTTCTAATCAATATGTCGGTAATTGGCCAGGTGTTACAGTTGATCAAGTAATCGGTAAGATGTCCTCTAAAGATTGGGACATTGTGGATTTGCCTGGTTTATATTCACTTTCCCCATATTCAGCAGAAGAAGTTGTGAGTCGCAACTTTCTTTTATCAGATGATTATGATGTCATTTTAAATGTTGTAGATGCTTCTCATTTGGAGAGATCTTTATCTTTGACCTATGAATGCTTGCCTATGAACAAGCCTATGGTCATTGCTTTAAATATGATCGATATCTTAACTGCACGTGATATTAAGATCGACTTTGATAAACTCTCTGAACAAATCGGTGTCAAAGTAGTACCGATTTCAGCTGCTAACAAGCAGGGGCTTGAAGAATTGGTAAAGGCTATGTCTGAGGCCTCATTACCTAAAAAAAATCTAAATATCTATCCAGAGCAGATACAAGAGTCAATCTTAAATATCGGTAAGATGTTAGGTGATGTTACTGATTCTGCTAAGATCTTTATCAGTACTGCTTTATTACAGGGTGATAAGATTTATTTAGAGCGTTATAAGCATGATGAAGTATTATTAAATGCTATTGCCAAAGGTCGTGGCATCATTGAAAGTGAATTTAACGTTGATGCTGAAACTTTCTTCCCGCAATTTCGCTATCAAACAATTGAAAAAAATGTAAAGGCTGCTACTACAAATAAAAACGAAATGAAGTCAACTTTTAGTCAAAAAATTGACAATATCGTTACTAATAGAATTTTAGCCTTACC
This sequence comes from uncultured Succinatimonas sp., assembly GCA_900548485.1. Classification (GTDB taxonomy): domain Bacteria; phylum Pseudomonadota; class Gammaproteobacteria; order Enterobacterales; family Succinivibrionaceae; genus Succinivibrio. The sequence continues at coordinate 1,501 of URKL01000226.1, read as the reverse complement.
AATTTTCTTAGCTATTGTATGGCTTGTTTACTATATTGCAGTACAAACCATCGGTACCATGGGTACTGATTATGCAAATGATGTGATCTTTGGTGAAATAGTTCCGTCCTTTGCCTCATCTTTATTGGAGAGTGCGAGTGCTCCTCAATGGGTAAGCTCATTAGTTATTGATGGTGTGATAGGTGGTGTGGGTGCTGTCTTAGGCTTCCTCCCGCAGATGATTGTCATGTTCTTAATGCTCTCATTCTTAGAGCAATGTGGCTATATGACTCGCGTAGCCTTTATCTTAGATAAAATTTTCCGTCATTTTGGTTTATCAGGTCGTAACTTTATTCCTATGGTTGTTGCCACAGGTTGCGGTGTACCTGCTTTAATGGCAAATAAGACTATCGACAATATTAACGAAAGACGTATTGGCTTGATTACCACTACCTTTATTCCTTGCAGTGCCAAGTTGCCAATTATGACTATGATCTTTGTAGCTTTCTTCGATGGTCAGGCCTGGTTTGCTCCTTTCGTCTATGGTATGTCGATTTTCTCGGTAATCATAACAGGCATAATTTTCAAAAAGGATAGAGCTTTTAAAGAGCCGGTTTCTCCTTTTGTAATGGAGTTGCCTGATTATCATATGCCAACTTTATTTAATGTTTTTAGAACTACTTATGAGCGTTGTAAAGCCTTCGTCATCAAGGCTGGTACCATTATCTTTGCTGTAGTAGTTGTTGTTTGGTTTTTATCTAACTTCAACTTCACCTCAGAAGGTTTTGGCATGGTTGATGTTAATGATTCTTTATTAGCTGTAATTGGTACTTCTATTGCTTTTATTTTTGCTCCTTTAGGCTTTGCTACTTGGCAGGCAACTGTTGCTGCTATTACAGGTCTATTAGCTAAGGAAAATGTGGTTGGTACTTTAGCTGTAACCTTAGGTTTAAATGGCGATTTTGAAGGCGGTGAAGAGAGCTTAAATGCTGCTTTACAAGGCCATTTTGGTATGGGAATTGTCGCTCTTTCCTATTTAACCTTTAATATGTGGTCAACACCATGTGTAGCCGCTTTAGGTGCAATGAAGCGTCAATTAGGATCTAATAAGTGGTTTGGCTTTGCAATTGTATATATGAGCTTATGGGCTTATAGCATGGCGCTTATAATCTATCAGTTACTAGGTTTGGCTTTAGGTTATGTTCCATTCTCAAGCTATACTGTAGCCGCTATTATTGTGTTAGCTATTATCTTATTCTTAGTCTTCCGTCCTGAGCGCAAGACTACTACAGAGATCTTAATTCCATCTAAGAATATCTAGTTGACTTCCTCCCCTTGCTTTCGCAAGGGGATTTATACGGCTTAGATTACTATCTCTCTTCAGTGCTGACTCTTTTTTAAGTTCACTTCCTACTCTAGCTAGGCAAGATCTGCCATAAGGATATTTCCCGCTGCGTTTTCATATATATTGGCTGTATATCCACAGTTTGTACATAAGAATTTAGCTTGGGAAAGTCTGTTA
>URKL01000225.1 GCA_900548485.1 uncultured Succinatimonas sp. | reverse complement strand
GACAATAAATATTTCTTTTTAAGAATTAAAAGTGCTTTTAAAGGGAAAGCTACAGCACCATAACAAAAAGCTCTGAATATGAATATTGTTATATTCTTTTCAGAGCTTCCACAGTTCCTCGGAAGAACCAAATTTTTTTACACTACTAAGTGTTTAGTTTTTTATAGTCTATATTTATTAAAAATTATTTTTTGTAAAAGGCTTCCACTGCTTTACTAATTTCAGAAAGATCATCAATTACAAAATCGGCACCGTAGCTATAAAATTTTGCTTTGGCCTTTTGACGATGAAGCATACGATCTGCTTCACCTAAAGCGTAATATTCATTTTCAGATAAGCCTAGGACAGAGCTTCCTTCACATATGCCAACAGCAAAGACTCCTGCATTGAGAGCCTCTTCAATGTCAGAGGCAGTATCTCCGATTTTAATAATATGTTTGACGTTTTTAACTGCCAAACGTTGCATATTTTCAAAGATCATATAAGGATATGGACGACCATAATTTTGTACCATATCCGGAGTCACCATGCAGTCAGGCTCATAACCTTGTTTCTTAGCTTCATCAGTAACAACCTGCATCATGGATGCAGTATAACCGGTAGTAGAGCCAATTTTAACATTTAGAGAATGCAGGTAATTGACGGCTTCTAGCACGAAAGGCTTGAGCTTGGAACACTGAGGTAAGACTTCAAATAATGAAGGTTCAAACACATTGTAAATTTCATCAATATCAGTATCACAAGCTACGCGCCCATATTCTTGGGAAAAAGCTTTAGCAATACGCGGCATATTGAGCATTGTTTTAATATGCTCACGCTTTAGCATTCCCATAGGAGCACGAGTTTCCTCTTCTGTAACCTCAATGCCATAACTCTTAAAAGCTTTCATAAAAGCTGCTACAGGAGACATAGAGCCAAAATCTACGGTAGTTCCTGCCCAGTCAAAAATTACTGCATCAAGTACTTTAGGCATGATTGGCCTCCTTATACTGCTTGAATAAATCAATAATGGCTGTTATATCTTCAGGATAGATTTCACCGATATTACCAAGGCGGAAAGTATCGATATCAGTAAGCTTGCCAGGATAAATAACATAACCACGTTGCTTTAAAAACTCATGCATATCATTGAAGTTTACCTTGAAGTTATCAGGATAAAGAAAGGTAGTAATGATAGGACCTTGATCTGAGGTATCAATATACATTTTAAAACCTAAAGCCTGCATACCTTCACGTAACATTTGATTGCACTTTGAGTAACGATCAAAACGAGCTTTGATACCGCCTTCAAGCTCAAGCTCTTCTAAAGCTTTAGAAAAAGCAGCCACTACATGAGTTGGAGAGGTAAATCTCCATTTGCCATGGGAATTTTCCATAGTTTCAAATTGACCATATAGATCCAAAGATAAAGAGCGTGCATTTCCTTTAGATGCAAGTAATTTTTCTTTATTAGCAATAATAAAGGCAAATCCAGGAACACCCTGTATGCATTTATTTGCAGATGAAACTAAAAAGTCAATGCTCAATTTTTTAACGTCGATATCTACGGCACCGAAGGAGCTCATAGCATCAACAATAAAGGTAATATTTCGGTCCTGTAAAATCTCCGCTACACCTTCAATGTTGTTTAAAAGGCCGGAGGTTGTTTCTGAATGGACCATTGAGAGCATGGTAATATCATCATTAGCGTCTAGAAATTCGGCAACCATCGAGACATCAACATTTTTATTATAAGGAAACTCAATAGTTTTATATTTGATTTTAGCCATGCGCAAGATATCGCACATTCTCTTTGAATAGGCACCGTTAACAATGACTAAAACAGTATCGTTATCAGAAGGAATTGATGTTAACACAGACTCAACACCAAAGGTACCACTACCCTGCATTAAAACAGCCGTATAGTCGTTATTATCGACATGCGCAAGCTTTAATAATTTAGCTCTGATGTTTTGGGTCATATCGTTATAATCTTTATCCCAAGTACATCTATCAATAAGCATGGCCTCTTTTACGGTAGAAGTTGTAGTTAGAGGTCCCGGGGTTAAAAGTTTGTAAGAATTGTAGTTCATTTTGATCCTGTTAATTATTTTTAATAAATTAATTATTTGTACCTTTTACTAATGCCTGATGCTCTTTTAAGAGTTCAACTGTAAGTGGTTTTGAGAATTGCTTAGGATTAGAAGGAATTAACTCAGGATCTATAGTCTCGCCATTATAAATAGCTACAGGATAGTTTTGCAGTAATTCTTGACGAGCATTTTTGATGATGCACTCAGCCATTTCCATAGCTTTAGGATTGGTGTTAGAACCTTTGTCGATAATAGCTACACCCTCACGTAACTGGAAGTTGCCCTCGATAGGATCGATATAATCAATGGGCAGGCCGTTTTTCTTGTCAGCAACAGCTTGGTGACGTAAGCCAAAGCCGATGGCAGCCTCGCCAGCTCTAAGTTTCTTTAATGGAGCAGAGCCAGACATTTCAAGATGATCGGTAGCATTTTCTTCAATCTTGCTAATTAAGGCGGCCCCCTTTTCATTGCCATAGGCTTCAATAGCAGCTTGAGTTAATAACCAAGCAGTTGAGGAGCCGGTGATATCAGGAATGGAAATATGACCTTTATATTCTTCATTAGCTAGTTCGGCAATGGAAGTAGGAGCCTTAAGATTATCAGCTTCTAAAACTTCGGTATTAACAAAGATAGAGCCGGTAAGACCTAACATAGGCATATAGTATTCTGAGGAAAGCGGCTCAATAGGATCAACCTGAAAATCAATTTTCTTAAAAAGATTTTGATTTTTTTGCAATGATTCTAAGTAGTAAGTACTTAAAGTAATTAAATCCGCTTCAATATTTTTACCCTCAGCAATTAATTTGCCGCCAAGTTCAGATGTACCCATAGATTGCATAAGGTATTGTCCTTCGTAACCGTGAGCATTTAATGCATTCTTTATTGCAAGTTGGGCTTCTTCGTCAGCATTGGTATAAATTACAATTTCATTATCTGCAAAGGCATAACTTGAGGATAAGGTTATAGTTAAGGCTAAAGCTAAGGATTTCAGATTAAACTTCATTTTTATTTTCCTTTAGTTGACTTACTTTTTTTATCTAAATAATGGGTATAACTATCAAGGAGTAGTTTTACGAGCATATTCGTCAAAAATATAAGCAGTGACAGTACAAATATTGCGTCGAATTTTTCAAAATATTGCAATTCTTTGATCTTAGTGGTAGTTACCATGGTCTTAGCGCCTGTTAAGAAGATAATGGCAGAGATTGTAACCATAGCGTTAATGAAGAGGTATGAAAACATTTCAAGTATGGTGTTGTATGAGTTGGGTATAACAACCCTACATAGGGTTTTAAAATAACTGTCACCCATAAGCTCACCTGTGACTTCATAACTTGAATTCATACGAGAGAAAGCTTGTTTGGCCATTAAATAAGGCAACGAACTTTGGATAGCAATCACAATGTGACCGAAA
>URKL01000224.1 GCA_900548485.1 uncultured Succinatimonas sp. | reverse complement strand
GATAAAAAAAATAAAAGATCTTGACGGTTATGTGATCTACCTCAAAAATATTTTTTTACTTAAGCAAATGGCTTAAAAAAGCCTTTTTTGGAAGTAAATTAGATAAAAAATGTTAAAAAATGGTCATTTGTAACGTTTTTTTTGACACTAAAAGCTTTAACCATTGATAATGGAAGAAATTTTTTATGTTAGTTGTTTATAAAAATATAGTTTTTTATAAATAAGACAGAAGATTGTATTTTTTTTTAGAATAGCGTGATCTATATTTCAAGAAAATTTTTTTGTAGTCTAAATTGTGGGATCTGACATACTACAAGTTATGTTTAAATAGCTTAGACTATTTGAGATGAAAATCTAAATTGTTGCGAGATCAAAAAAATGAATGATATTTTACCTAGCAAAATCCATCTATATCGTATCAGTTCTGAATGGTATCAGGTAATCTCTGACAACTATATGGTGAGTGGCTCTCAAATTTTAAATTGCTGGTTTACATCTAAAAGCGAGCAAATTAACAATCAACTATCTTGTGATGATAATTTCGCTCCAGGTAGCCTCGTACTTTTTAGTTTATCTATAAATAAAGTAGATTATATTGTAGGTGGCGCATTCTTATTAGAAAAAGAAAACTTAAAACCATCTCAATGTTGGCGTAATTGTGGTGTGCGTAATGGTTTTAAAACAAAAGAGGATTTTTTTGCGGCTATAAAAAATAATGGCGGCAATCTAAAAGAGGACTTAAGCTGTTACTTTGTAAATAGCCCCTTCCTTTTTACTCACGCTAATATGATCAAGATCCCTGATGCATTTTCCTTACATTATGAAGCTAGAACGCGTTTGATCTTTGATAAGAATGAGCCTTTTGCGCATTACATGGTTAAGATCACCTTAGATAAAAGAGATGAGCAATTGAAGATGGGAAATAGTACTAATCAAGATTGGTTAGGATTATATTTCCTTACAGCACATGCTCGTAATGCTAAATCTACCCCCACAACTTATGCACAGATTATGAATCTTTATAATTTCCGCTGTGCGATTACCGGTTGCTCAACTGAGCCTTTATTAGACTTAGCACATATTCGTAATATTTATGATGATAGGTTTAATTGTCCACAAAATTGCTTAATCTTGCGTAATGATTTACATCGTTTATTTAGTCTAGGATTAATTACCGCCAAATATGACGGCGATAAGCAGATTATTCTAGAGGTCTCTAAGAATATGTTAGAGGTCTTAGGTACTTATACTCAATATGATGGTATGCCTTTAAATCTACCTGAAGATAAAAGTTTATGGCCATCCCGTGAAAATTTAGAATGGCATCATAAGGTACGTTTTGAAAATTGGCTTAAGAGTGGAGAATTTACTATAGCATCCCCGCTTGTCCACTTACATCGCAGACCTGCTGCAAATTAAGGTTTTTTATGAAAATTGCTGTATTAGGGGCTAATTCTGCTTTAGGTAGCAGTTTAGTAAAAAAAGCTGAAGAAGCTAAAATTAGTGTCGTAAATCTTGTAAATAATGCCATCAATCTCGTAGGTCAGGGAAGAGTGGTTATTAAAGACTATAGCGATTTGGAACTTAAAGACATCGCTGATTGTCATTATGTAATCGATACGGAGTCTTTCTTGTGTATTGATAAATACTCATCAGATTTATTGCCATTGTGGCATTTACTTGAGATTATGCGTTCAAGCAAGATAAAACTACTAGCTTTAGGATCTAGCTCTTTTTTATATACAGATAAAAGCCGTAATAACATGGTTTTTCAAAGTGAATGTCAACTTGATGATAATCAAAAACTCAAAGGTCGTTTGAGTGTTAACGCTTATATGCGTTTAAAGTCTTGTACTAATGTTGATTGGAGCGTTTTGTGCCCGCCTTTATTAGTTGAGCAAAATAGCTATGGCTGTGGCAAAATTGAATTTTCTGATGATATTTTGCCTATGGGTTTAAATGGTGATAGCTCTATTTCTCAAAGTGATTTTGTTTTAGCAATTGTAGAGTTGCTAAAGCGAGGTCCTAAAAACCATCAATGCATGTCAGTTAGAGCATTAAGATCTCATAATTAGAAAAAAAAACGCACTTTTTTGGGGTGCGTTTTTTAGTTGTATTAGCGTTAGGCAATAAAATTGTAAAATTAGTTTTCAAAATTAAGCGCCTAATTACAAGCTAGGATTAAAATGGGCGCACTATTTTATTTCAATCTTTTGAGGTTATTATGTCTTTTCTCGACACTTTTGCGCAAATGTCGGTGCTATTTATGATGGTTATTGTTGGTTTTTTCTGCAATAAACTTCATTATATGGATCAAGATTTCAATCGTAAGTTATCTTCTTTAATTTTAAATGTTACAGCTCCTTTCTTAATCTTATCCTCTGTAATGGGGAGTACTTTACCTGCAAAGGAAGATATTTTGCCAGTATTGATAGCTGGTTTAAGCTCAATGATTTTCGTCATGATTGTGGCTGTACCTATCACTATGATTATGCGCATAAAGGCTAATGAAGCTGGTATTTACCGTTTCATATTAATTTTCGGTAATATCAACTTTATTGGCTTTCCGGTAGTAGGAATGATGTTTGGCCAAGAAGCTATCTTCTATGCTTCTGTTTTAACTATTCCTTTTTATTTTTTCATTTTCCTTTTAGGTGTGATTTTAGTTACTGCAGGTAAAGGTAAAGCTACTTTTAGCTGGAGAATGTTTTTCTCTCCGTGTTTGATTGCAACTTATATTTCCATCGCTTTAGTATTGTTACAGGTTAAAGCTCCGGCTACTGTTTCTGAAGCTTGCAAACTTATTGGTGGTTTAACTATTTCAGGCTCTTTGCTTATCATAGGTTCAACTTTAGCTGAGTTACCAGTATTGCATATGTTAGGCACCCCTAAGCTTTATATAATTACCGTAATTAAGCTTTTAGTCTTGCCGGCTGTTATCTATGGTTTGTTCTTAGTAACTCCGTTAGAAAAGAAATATGCAGATGTTTTAGTGATTTTAGCAGGTATGCCAGTAGCTTCTATCGGTACTATGTTGTGCTTAAAAAATGGTATTGATTCTAAAATTATGTCTCAAGGAACTTTTTTAACTACACTGTTTTCAATAGTATCAATCCCGATATTAGCTATGATACTTTAGATCTTAAAAAAGAATACCATCGCTTTTAAAGCGATGGTTTTTTTTAGATAGAGATAAAGCCTATAGAAAATATTAATTTTTAGAGTACAAAACAATTATCATTATTATCAAATTCAATAGATAACTTATTTTTTATTATCATAATAAAAACTTAAATTCTTTCACATTTTAAATGCTCAGTGTTAAATATATCAGTGTTATTAAATAAAAACGTAAAAGCTAAGACGTATTTATTTGGGGGAATTAAGATCTAATTAAATATGATTAGGTAACAATCTTTGTAAAATTTGAGATAATTCTTATCTTATGTGCGTAAAAGTGCGTGAAAACCCTAACAACAAACGTAGTAAAGTAACTGGATTTAG
>URKL01000223.1 GCA_900548485.1 uncultured Succinatimonas sp. | reverse complement strand
GGCTTGCCCGGCTAGCGCAGAAAGTGAATTCCAACTGCGAAACCACCTAAAGCTAATATATATTAGCAATAGGAATCCCTGTGCTAAAACACAGGGAGGTGTCAATTAGCAAAGACTGCTACTATTTAGGATAGTTTAACTTTTGAGGAATAAAGATGGCTCAGTTCATTTATACAATGAATCGTGTTGGCAAAATTGTGCCACCTAAAAAACAAATTCTCAAAGATATTTCCCTATCTTTCTTTCCTGGAGCTAAGATTGGTGTTTTAGGTCTTAATGGTGCCGGTAAATCTACTTTAATTAAGATTATGGCCGGTATTGATAAAGACTATGAAGGTGAAGCCCGTCCGCAACCTGGAATAAAGATCGGATATCTACCCCAAGAACCTGTCTTAGATATGGAAAAGACTGTAAGAGAGGTAATTGAGGAATCCTTCAGCGAGGTAAAAAGTGCTTTAACTCGCTTAGATGAGGTGTATGCAGCCTATGCCGATGAGAATGCTGATTTCGATGCTTTAGCCAAAGAACAAGCAAAACTTGAAGCAATTATTCAGGCTCATGATGGCCATAATCTTGAAGTACAGATTGAAAAAGCCGCTGATGCATTACGTTTACCTCCATTTGAAAGACAAATTAAAGTCTTATCAGGTGGCGAACGTCGTCGTGTAGCTTTATGTCGTTTATTGCTTGAAAAGCCTGATATGCTTTTACTTGACGAGCCAACTAACCACTTAGATGCTGAATCTATTGATTGGTTAGAGCAATTCTTGCATCAATACTCAGGTACTGTAGTCGCCGTAACTCACGATCGTTACTTCTTAGATAATGTTGCAGGCTGGATTTTAGAACTTGATCGTGGTGAAGGCATTCCTTGGCAGGGTAACTATTCAAGTTGGCTTGACCAAAAAGATCAGCGTCTTAAAATTGAAGAAAGCACTGAAAGCGCTCGTCGTCGTTCTATTGAACGTGAGTTGGAGTGGGTTCGTCAAGGCGCTAAAGGCCGTCATGCTAAATCTAAAGCTCGTATGTCACGCTTTGAAGAATTATCTTCTGTTGAATATCAGCGTCGTAACGAAACTAACGAACTTTATATTCCACCGGGGCCTCGTTTAGGTCAGACTGTCTTAGAGGTTGAACACTTATCTAAGTCCTATGGTGATCAGACTTTAATTGACGATTTATCTTTCAGTATTCCTAAGGGAGCCATTGTCGGTATCATTGGTCCTAACGGTGCAGGTAAATCTACACTCTTTAGAATGATTACTGGTATCGAACAACCTGATAATGGTACTGTACGCTTAGGTGACACTGTTGTTACAGCCTATGTTGAACAGTTCCGTGATCAGATGAAAGATGACCACACTGTTTTCGATGAGATTTCCCAAGGTTCCGACATTCTTAAAGTTGGTAACTATGAAATCCCTTCTCGTGCCTATATCGGACGCTTTAATTTCCGTGGCACCGATCAACAAAAGCTTGTTGGAAATCTTTCAGGTGGTGAAAGAGGTCGTCTACAATTGGCAAAACTTCTGCAAGTTGGCGGCAACTTCTTACTTTTAGACGAACCTACTAACGATCTTGATGTTGAAACCTTGCGTGCCTTAGAAAATGCTCTTTTAGAGTTCCCTGGTAGCGCTATGGTAATTTCCCATGACCGTTGGTTCTTAGATCGTATTGCAACCCATATCTTAGATTATGGTGATGAAGGCAAAGTACGTTTCTTCGAAGGTAATTACACCGAATATGAGGCTTGGAAAAAAGCTAACTTAGGTGAAGAAGCTAAACCTCATCGACTGCGTTTTAAGAAAGTAACTAGCTAAAATATCAGCTAATAGAAGCCGGGATTTTCCCGGCTATTTTAATGATTGATATAAATAATATGCTGGTGGTTTAGCTGAAGCCTTAGTTATGGCATACCCTACTCTTTGCGCTGTTCTTAAGGATTTAACCTCATTAAAAGGAGCTAAGGTAGATAAACCTTTTAATTTTCCTCCTAAGCGGTAAGCTTTAACCGAATAAGCTCTTAAAGCAACAGCCAAACCTTGATGTTGATATTCAGGATCAACACCTATATAAAGCTCATGCAAAATATCTTTACCTAATTCTGCTTCTTGAAACATAAATAGATCAATGCCAACAATCTTACCTTGATCTGTAGTTGCAACACTTATTAAGTCGGCATAACAATGATGATAGATCTTATTTAAAAAACTCAATAATTCCACACCAAAAATCTTTGTATATAGCGAAAAAATCTCTTTTAAATCCTCTTTACGTGCAACTCTTAAAGTATAGGATTTAAACTGCTCAGTTTTATTATCACGTAAATTTACAGCCAAATTTTTATGTATCTTTAATAAACGTCGATCTCGAAGAAAATGTTCTAAACGATGTGCTATTTCCATAAAAAATATCCTAAATAAAAAGCATAAATCTTGACACTAAAACAACTTTATAAGTTTTATGACAATTTTTTTCCTTTCTTAAGTTATCTATAAATCAAAGCATCTTTGAGTAATATTCATCTTATGTTGATCAATATCATGCACCTAGAAAAACGCAAAAACTGTTAAATAAAAGTTATATCGTCCATTATTTGCACTATTATAAAGCAAACTTAAAAAGCATTTGCCACAAAAAAGATCTACTCTTAAGATCAACCCCATACTTGATATACACAATGAGGAGAAATTATGAAATTCAAAGGACTTGTAGTCGCCACATTAAGTGCCTGCATTGCTTTTCAGGTTGCTGCCGAAGAGCGAACTGTCAAAGTCGGTACTGAGCCATCATTTGCTCCCTTTGAATTTATGGATGAAAATACTAAAGAATTAACCGGTTTTGATATCGATCTCATCAATGCCATCGGTAAGGCTGCAGGTTTTACCATTGAAATGCACTCTATGCCTTTTGATGGTTTGATCCCTGCTATTTTAACTGGCTCTTTAGATGCAGGTATTTCTGCTTTTACAATCACAGAAGACCGTGCAAAACGTGTAGCATTCTCTGAACCTTACTGCAATGCTGGCTTGGGTATCATCATCCGTAATGAATTTAAAGGTAAAATCAATTCTGTTAACGATCTTGTTGGTCGTACTATTTGTGGACAGATTGGTACCTCTGGTGCTTTATATGCAAGCTCCCAAATTAAAGATGCTAATGTAACTCAATTTAATTCTGCCCCGGAAGCTTTCTTAGAGCTTAATAAAGGTGGTTGTGAAGCTTTAATCAACGATCGCCCTGTTCTTGAATACTACATGGCTACCACTAGTAATACTGATCTAAGTTTATTACCAGAATATATTACTGCTGAACAATACGGTATCGTCATGAATAAGAATGATCAAGAACTTATTGATCTAGTTAAGAAAGGCTTTGAAACTATTAAAGCTGACGGCACCTACCAAGCTATCTATACTAAATGGTTTGGTCAACAGAAGTAATAAGCAAATTCCCTTTTAGATAATTTTCTTAAGCCTTCTCTTTTTGACTTCCTCCCCTTGCTAAAGCAAGGGGATTTATACTGCTTAGTATTACTAACTCTCTTCA
>URKL01000222.1 GCA_900548485.1 uncultured Succinatimonas sp. | reverse complement strand
TAGTTTCATGTATAAAACGCAGGTTCTACTGCACCTGTCGTCCCTCTTTTGGTTATTGACGATAGCAACGAGCTATATGGCAAGGAATTTCTTTAAGATTGGTGCGTACTGGGTTGATATCAATACCACCACGGCGGGTAAAACAGGCAGTGACTGTAAGCTCTTGAGGCTTTAAGTTCATTAAAATATCGCTGTAAATCATTTCCGCACATTGCTCATGGAAGCCCTGATGATGGCGTAAACTGCAAAGATAGGCAAAAAGAGCCTGACGATCAATCTTAGGACCTTTATAGTTAATAAAGACAGTAGCATGATCAGGCTGAGATGTAACAGGGCAGAGGGTTCTTAATATATTTGAGCTTAAAGTTTCCTCTACATTTTGGTTTAAATCGCATTTTAATAGTTGAGGGTTATAGGTATAGTCTACTTTTTCAAGAGTAATTTCTTTATCAATTAAAATGCCATTAACTGAGCTTATAGGGAAGGCACAAATTTCCAGATCAAAAAGCTTTACACAAACATCGTTATGTAAAACATTGGTTAGATCATGCTGAATTATGGCTTCAACCTCAGCTAGATCTGCAAATTTGGTCATGGTAAATGAACCTAAATAGAGTTTTAATGATTTACTCTCAACGATAAATTCACTTTTAGCGTTAACGCGAATATATCCCCAGGCAACTTGAGGAATACCATTAGCATTTAGATAGCACAGCTCATAAATACGCCACAGATCGTAGCCAAAAAATTCTTTTTGACTTAAACTTGCGCGCCCTAAAGATCTGCTTATGGGTTGCAATAAAGAAGGGCTATAGTCCTCATAATAACGAGTTGATTTACCTAGAACTAGATTTTGGGTATCTAAGTTTTCCATTAAAGGTCTCCAAAGTGTGCACCTAGCACACATAATGCGGCTAAAGCAGCAGTTTCTGTACGTAAAATTCTTGGGCCTAAAGTTACACCGATAAAGCCTGCTTCTTTAGATTTTGCAATTTCATCGTCACTTAATCCACCTTCAGGGCCAATTAGTAATCTAACTTTTCCTTTGATATTTAAGTCTTTAATTTTTATTTGAGCTTTAGGATCTAAAGTAAGATTTAAAACCTCAGGATTACTATCCTCACACCAAGTATTTAAATCCATAACTTTATTTACAGTAGGGACAACATTGCGATAGCACTGCTCGCAGGCACTATTTGCAATTTTTTGCCATTGTATGATTTTTCGCTCCTGACGTTTTTCATCAAGCTTAACCCCACAACGACTTGAATAGAGAGGGGTGATTTTACTTATGCCTAACTCTACTGCTTTTTGAATGGTAAATTCCATTTTATCGCCACGGCTTATTACCTGTCCAAGCTCAATCTCTAAAGGAGATTCATTATCACGGCATATGGGATCTTCACATAAAGCTAAGGCTTGTTTTTTTACTTCTAAAAGTTTGGCATTATATTCATGGCCTTTGCCATCGAAGACTACAAAAGCATCACCTTCGTTAAAGCGTAGCACTCGGCATAAATGACCAAAGCCATCTTCACTTAACTTAAAGGTTGAACCTGGGGCTAAACTTGTCTCCCCTTCATAAATACGTACAGTTCTCATTTAATTTTTTTACATTGTGCAGTTACAAAAGGATTGTCATTTCCCTGGATTTTAGTGATTAGCTTATTACGTTTACATTCATTAGGTGTAGCCTTATAAGCTTTATTCCATTCGTTGAATAAACTTTGTTGCTGGGCGCTTAATTTTATATGATAACGATCTTGCATATATAAATAAGCACGAGCAATAATGCCTCGAGATCTTGGTGGAGGATTTACTAATTGACGCTTTCTATCGATGATCATTTCGCATTGACCATAGTTTTTAGGTCCGCGTACGACTTTTGCAAATCCAAAATTGCTTCGATCGCCGTTAATTTCTCCTACAGCAGGGTAGAGATTGTGTAAATCTCCCTCCATAGTTTGAAATAGATTATCGTTTTGACCACAATTCTTTCTGCCGCCTGTTATCCAGCATTGTCTTTGATGGGCAAATTCCCAAGCACTAACAATGTGTTCAGCCTCAATCCGTTTAGCACGCTTTTCATTTTTACGTACTTTATATCCGCAAGATTCTAAATTAACCATATAGCCTTTTTTAGGAAAGGTTATATCGCAACCACAATAGAGTGTTTGTGGATTGTCTAACTGTTTGAAAATTTTAGGGAGTTCTCGTTTAGCTTCGCGAAATGATTGAATATCATCAGCTGAAGCTAAATTTATAATCATGCTTGAGGCAAGCACCGCAATTAGAAATTTTTTTAAAAACATATCTTAAGAAACATATTGTGAAGTCATCTAAATTTAATATAAAAAAAAATTTTAACACAATCCTTAATAAGGCCTCCACCTCTGGGAGGTGAAGGCAGAGCTTGAGAATTTATGTAAATAATTGATTCGTATAATTGTTTTTGAAGATAGCTTGAGATAATCAGTGATAGAAAAAAAAGGTACTGATTTCACTTTAAAATTAGATAAAATGATAGGTTAAACTTAAAGCTAAATTAAAATAATCAATAAAGCCTTAATAAAATATGGAGTTTTTATGAATATTGATCTTCGTAACATGGCGACCTTTGGTGTTGCTGGCAACTTTACAGGACATTTAGAGCAGGCAGGTGAGGCGCGTGATTTTACTGCAGTAAAAACTGCCGAAGCTAAAGCTCCAAAGGCAATTTTCCCGACCTTTATTCCTCATGCAGGTGAGGCGGTTCCTGAATATTTAAAAGTTTTTCCTTTTGATGCTTATAGAATTATTTTCCCTAAGGGCGAGCAAAAATTACAGATTGAGCCTGAGTGCGCAATTATATGTGATGCTACTTATGAAGGCGATAAATTAGTTGCTTTAAAGCCAATTGTATTTAGTGCTTCAAATGATTGCTCTATTAGAAAAGAGGGCGCGAAAAAGATCAGTGAAAAGAAAAACTGGGGACAATCTAGTAAGGGGTTTGCTTCTAATTTCATCAAGATCGATAAATTTGAGCAAGGCGGTATTTTAGATGATTATCGTATTGCTAGTTTTTTAATTCGTGATGGTGAAATTTATACTTATGGCGAGGATAGCGCTGTTAGCG
The DNA here is from genome assembly GCA_900548485.1 of uncultured Succinatimonas sp. GTDB lineage: Bacteria > Pseudomonadota > Gammaproteobacteria > Enterobacterales > Succinivibrionaceae > Succinivibrio. The sequence goes on along the minus strand of URKL01000222.1, from coordinate 437 downwards.
ATTATAGTTATATTTATGAAAAACTTCTCGCATGGATGATCGATAAATTTAATAATCAAAAGAATGAAGGCCCAGCTGAGGATTTACATTCTTATTTGGTTGATGCCAAGCAACCTTGTCAATTGATGATTTCCATTGGCGCTACTCGTTATACCGATTATGGTGAGCACAATTTCTTACAAAATGGTGATAAAGCTGTGGTGGTTTTATATCCGCAAAGCGAGTACAGCTTTGAAGAAATTAAGAAACGCGCTTTAAAAGATAATCTTGAAGAAGATAATATCTCTGTTTTAACTCAGGACGTAGTGGTCTAAAAATTTTTTTAGTTTTTAAAAAGTTTTTGAGTAAAAAAATGCGCCTTTTGGCGCATTTTTTTTGCTCGAATTTTGTAGAAAAGTGTGCCATACATAGACTTAATTAGCTGGTAAAATTCAAAA
>URKL01000221.1 GCA_900548485.1 uncultured Succinatimonas sp. | reverse complement strand
GCGGTGGGCCTGCAGCAGCTCATACTCTTGTTGTTTAACTACTAACGAATCCTTTTGATTTTTTAACAATTCTGAAAGTTCATCAGAGGCAATTTTAGCTGCCTTAAATTTCTGCATTTCAGTTTCATATTGAAGATTTAAACTAGGTAACTGTTCCTGAATATATTTATACTGAAGCTGTTCTTGTTTTAAAAGTTCCCTTTGTTCCATGACATCTCTTTTTGATGAAGCCAAAGCACTCCATTGCAAGATAGAAAAAGCAAAAAGAACTACTATCATTATTAATGCAGTAATTATTAAAAGGGATACATGTCTTAAAACAAAGCCTGTTATGCCTTTAACTTCCTTTGATTCACTCATTTATTTCTACAACCTAATTGCTAAAATAATCTTCAATTAAAATTTGTACATATGACTCAATGTCATTTTCCAAATAACATCTATCAATTCTCAATAAACTAAATTTAAAAGACTTTAGGTACTCAGAGATGTATAACCTAAAATCATTCGATTTCACATCTTCAAAATCAAAATCTAAAGTTAATAAAAGCTTTTTATCATCTTTTGAAATCTCAAAAAGATTTAAATCTTGATTAAAAGAAACATCTATCCTTGCTTCTTTAAATAAAAATATGAATTTTTCAAATAAGCTTTGTTCATCACTAAGACTCTTTGAAGAGGTTAAGTCGTTCTTTAAAATACTGTTTTCATCATCAAGGCATAATGAATCTATCAACTCATAAGTACTAGGCAATAAGAATTCTTTACTTTGAGGTTCACACAGATTGTCTTGAGCAATGAAAATAACTTGCTTTGATTGCAACATCATGGATAAAAGTTTAGCTAAAGAAAAATCCTTATCTAAATAGATAATACTTTTAGAAAAAAATTCATCCTCAACAAGAGACTCTTCCAATTTATAGATATGAGAAAAGCCTTTTTCTAAAAGATTGTTAATATTTTTATAAACATCATCTAATCTTGAAAAAAAAGCTACTTCGTCATTAGGCTCTTCATTAAAACTAGATAAAAACTCTTTCTTTAAAACTAAAAGCTGACGCTTTGCAAGCTCAAGATATAAAAAGCCATAGATAATTTGTGCATTTTTTAAACAACTTTCAATATCATTACAATTAAAAACAGATGATCTAAAATCACGCTTCAAAGCTAATTTACTAAACAGCAAAGATAAAGAATTTGTAAAAAATTTTTGATACTTTTGCTTATTAAGTACTGACAAAATTTTATTTAAATCAAAAATTACTTTAAAAAGTTCTTCATTCGAATTTTTTTCAAGTTTATTTATAAAGCTCTTCTGTAAGGGGAATTTACTATCAGCAATTTGAATTTTTTGATAGTCTATAAATTTTTCCCACATTGAGTAATTATCTAACTCAAGCTTTTGCATAAGTAAATTAAGCTCATCTTTTGATATGAAGTGCTGTTTATATTTATAGATTCCTCCATTAAATGCATATGCAAAAGATCCATCAGTATCAGATAAAGCATAGTTAAGCAAAATTTTATTTATAACATCATCTAAATTAAGATCTGATTTAACTATACACAAGCTATTACTATTATCTAAAGCTGAATATAAAAGTGCTCTTAATGCACTATCTTTTGGGGTAAATTTACAAATATCTTCGCCAACAACTAAATTCTCTAAACAGTACATAGCGTCATTATCATCATCGACGATTTCATTGCTAAATACATGTAAAGAGGTTTTATTTAAACTCTCATCATCAGCCACTAAGATTTGATTTAGATAATTTAGATATTTTGAGTTTTGTGATGCTTCGAAAATAATCGCACTATCAACAAAAACATTAGAGATCTTATTTTCTTCCTTTAATTTAAGCTTTTTAGGGTTAAAGCTTAATTGAAACTCACTATCAAAGTTTAGGGCTACATATCTTAAAAGATCTTCTAAAGGATATTGTTTTCCATCTAAAGCTAAATTTTCAGATAAATGACTATCTACTAAATCACGCTTATCAATTAAGCTTGCAAAGATATTTAAAAAATTTTTAAGTTTTGTTTTATCTCCTAATAAGGCAAACTCTTCAACAAACTTACTATTTAAAAAATAATAGTCATCATAGGTGCTTATAGTAAATTCATCTTGTTCAATAAAGCCTACAGTTACTGGAATAAAGAAAATTGGTATCAAACTACCTTCTTTAGATGAATAAAAAGGATAACCTAAATATAGATTTTGTTTTGAAGATAAAAATTCAAGTAGGCTTTTATCACCAATTCTTATCTTTAATCTCGCTATCTTTTTATAAACACTATTTTTTAAATAGTTATAACCAAATAAAGGAAAGTTTTCTAAATAAAGCCCTTTCTCATCAGTTTCTTTAAATTGTAAATCTTTTACTTTACAACCGCGCTCTTTATAAATTACCTGTTCTGTAAGTTCTTTTAAAAAAGCATAATTGCTTTTAGTATGTACACCTATCTTTTTAAGATTTTCTCTAAGCTCTTCTGTAACAAAATCCGAATCCGCAATTGAAGCGATAAATTCATTAAAGCTTTTATGTCTTTTAGCTTTTGAATTGATATATTTATAGTTAGAATGGACATTTCTAACTATAATTCCTCTATCTTTAAGCGTTTTTAAAGCAATAAAGCTATCTTTATAGCTTAATTTAGATCTAAAAAAAATCTTACGTCTAAAAGATCTTAAAGAGTGTGCTCCTTTTATATAACCAATACTCTCTAAAGCTTCTAAAGCCTTACGCTCTCTATCTAATGTATCCATATTATTTTTGATTTTTTAGGAAACCTTGCTTAAATCTTGAACGCTTATTAGATTTGTTTTGCTCTGTCATTTTCTTATAATTGCTATCTATATTTTCATGCGAAATTTTATGAGATATCTGACTAACCTTACGCTTAAAGAAAATATAAACAATCAAAACAGCAGTCACAGCAAATACAATTAAAGCTATAAATATTCCTATACTTAAAACCTTAACCGGAGATTCTGCATTGTATTTAGCAAGATCTTTATATTCATCGCTTTGATTTTTAAGTTCTACAATAACCTCATCCTTTAAAGCTGATTTTTCTTGCAATTTATCTAATTGAGCTTGAAGTTCTTGTAGCCTTTCTTTTAATTTAGGAGAACTATCTTGTTGAATCTGAATGGCTACGTCAGAAATCTGAGCTTCTAATAATGCCTTTTGATTTAATACAGACTCATTGAGTTTATTTACTATGGATCTATCATTGATAACGGATACATTTAACATAAATCTTACGCCCAAATCTTTAGAGCGATTGGGCTTGGAATTTACATATTTTTGTCTTTCAGTTCTAAGACTACTGCTAAGATCTTTTAAAGGAGTTAAAAAACTACCTCCGCGAATTAAACTTCCTCCTTTTTGACCTATAAGACCATCAGCGCCAGTTGCCTGAAAAGGTTCATTCATATACTCATAGGCATTGCCTAACATATCAAAAAATCCCAACATATTAGGATTTTTTAGACCTATAAGTTGTAGCTTATTATTTGAACTCTTAGTACCTTGTCCCCAGGCATAGTCATCTACATCTTCCC
>URKL01000220.1 GCA_900548485.1 uncultured Succinatimonas sp. | reverse complement strand
GAAGATGTCATCCGTAAAAGTGAACGATAGTTCTCCGTGAATGCCGTGGGCATGTAATTGAGTGCTTATAATTAAGGTCAAAGTTCCCAAAGCAATTTTTAAGGATTTTTTTATCATTTTTAAAAGATCTTGTAACTATATAAGTGATAGGTGCAATTATACTTGGTTTTAATAGGTATAATGCTTTGTATTTTTAGAAAGTTTTCTGATAAAAATAATAAATTTTTGCTACAAAAGTAAGCTTTATAGTTTTTCTATAGATGTATAGATCATCGGCATCATTTGATGATTGTGATAAAATTGTTCTATAGATAGAAAGCAAAATTTCTATAATGGAAATTTTTTATTGGAGTTTCTTTATGATCATCGAACCTAAGGTACGCGGTTTTATCTGTGTCACCACCCATCCTACAGGCTGTGACCTTAATGTCAAGCATCAAATTGAGTATGTAAAATCTCAAGGCAAAATTGAAAATGGCCCGAAAAAGGTTTTAGTAATTGGTGCCTCAACTGGTTATGGTTTGGCCTCTCGTATCAGTGCCGCCTTTGGTAGTGGCGCTGCTACCTTAGGTGTTTTCTTTGAAAAACCGGGTACGGAAAAGCGTCCTGGATCTGCAGGTTGGTACAATACTGTAGCTTTTACAAAATATGCAACTGAGGCTGGCCTCTATGCTAAGAATATCAATGCTGATGCCTTCTCAGATGAATGTCGTCAACAGGCTATTGAAACCATTAAGGCTGATTTAGGTCAGGTTGATATGGTGGTTTATTCTTTAGCAGCTCCTGTACGTAAGATGCCTAAGACAGGCGATGTTGTGCGTTCTTCTTTGAAACCAATCGGTGAAGCTTATACTTCTACAGCTATTGATACTAATAAAAATGAGATCATTACAGCAACTTTAGAGCCTGCTTCTGATGAAGAAATTGCTAATACTGTAAAAGTAATGGGTGGTCAAGATTGGGAGTTATGGATTGAAGCTTTAGCTAATGCTGGTGTATTAGCTGAAGGTTGCAAGACTGTAGCTTATAGCTATATCGGTACTGAAATTACTTGGCCGATTTACTGGCACGGTGCCTTAGGTAAGGCTAAAGAAGATTTAGACAGAGCTGCTATTGCTAATCGTGAGCGTTTAGCTTCCTTAAATGGTGATGCTCGTGTAGCTGTCTTAAAGTCAGTTGTAACCCAGGCTTCATCAGCAATTCCTGTTATGCCTTTATACATTTCTTTATGCTTTAAGGTTATGCGTGAGCAGGGAATTTATGAATCTGTAATTGAACATATTTTCCGTATGTTTAATGATGCTCTTTATGGTAATAATACAGAGCTTGACGCTCAAGGCCGTGTGCGTATGGATAGCTGGGAGTTGCGTGATAGTGTACAAAATCTCTGCAAAGAATTATGGCCACAAGTTACTACAGAAAATCTCTCCGAGATCAGCGATTATGATGACTATAAGTTACAGTTCTTACAGTTATTTGGCTTTAATGTTGAAGGCGTTGACTATAGCTTAGATGTAAATCCTGACGTTAAGATGGACAACTTAATCAGTTTGATTTAAGTAATTAGTTTTATTTGAGTAAAAGACCTGTTTTGAAACAGGTCTTTTTTTATTAAATATCTGTTATCAAATATAATTTTTAAACATTATTTAATGTGACTCTCATAAGCTGTGAGAGTATTTTGCATTAAAGTTGCAATGGTCATAGGACCGACACCACCTGGAACTGGGGTGATATAACCTACATGATCAACTGCACTGTCAAAATCAACATCGCCACATAGTTTGCCATTTTCAAGACGATTGATACCTACATCAATGATGCAAGCTCCATCTTTAAACCAAGTCCCATCAATAAAACGAGGCTTACCTACTGCTACAACAGCAATATCAGCTTGTTGTAACATAGCTTTGGTGGTTTCCATCGGAGTGAAACGATGTGTTACTGTAACGGTACAGCCTGCTAATAAAAGCTCTAAGGCCATTGGACGACCAACAATATTAGAAGCTCCTACAACAACTGCACTCTTACCTTTTAAATCCTTGCCTAAGGTATTGCGTAACATGGTCATAACACCGTGAGGTGTAGCGGCACAGATATAGGGAATACGCTGAACTAAACGGCCTACATTGTAAGGGTGGAAACCATCTACGTCTTTAGTAGCACTGATGCGTTCTACGACTTCGCTTTCATTTAAATGCTCAGGTAAAGGAAATTGGACTAAGATACCGTCAATATTATCATCGGCATTGAGTTTATCAATAAGAGCATTAAGTTCGTCTTGGGTAATGGTGGCTTCAAGCTCATAGGCTAAGGATTGGATACCACAATCTTCACACGCTTTGTGTTTATTGCGGACATAAATTTGAGAGGCAGGATCGGAACCTACGAGAATTACCGCTAAAGCCGGGCGACGATTGCCTTCTTTAACATAATTTTCTACTTGTTCTTTGATCTGGCCTCGAATATTGCTGGCCATCAGCTTACCATCGATGAGTTGAGCAGTCATGATTTCTCCAAAATTAGTCTGTAATACCGCTGTAGAGCATACGTGCACTAATTATAAACAAAGCTAGAGCAAAAATACGTTTTAATGTAAAAGGACGGATATTTTTACCAATATTTACTCCCCAAGGTGCACAGATATAAGAAATCGGTACTACACAGATTGCAGCTAGGACATTTACAAGACCAAAAGTGCCGATAGGAGCACCTTCAGGGGTAGAATTAGTAAGTAACATCAATAAAGCGCCAGGTACACAGACAAATAAAGATACGGCTGAGGATGTTCCTACTGCTTTATGAGGTTCAACAGAGAAAGCATTTAATACAGGAACAGTTAAGGTGCCACCGCCAATGCCTAACATAGATGAAAAGCAGGCAATACAGAAAGCAATTGCTTGTTGAAAAGGTGTTGCTGGTAGATGGTCAAAGGTTGGTTTAGCGCGAGCTCTTAAAAGGGTATTGATAGAATTTAGTAGCATAACACTGCCAAAGAGAGCAGCTAACCATTTTCCGCCGAAAAATTTTGAAGTTAAAATACCTACAACTACGCCAATAAGCATAGCTATAGCCCAATTTTTTATTATTGAAACCTCTGTATTACCTTTTTTATATTGTGATCTAGCAGCCGAAATGGAGGTAGGAATCATACATAAAAGTGATGTTCCTGTAGCTACCACCATAGCTATATCTGGAGCAATATTAAAAAAATTAACGAAAAGTAGGTAGAAACACGGGACAAAAACAATACCGCCACCTATACCTAATAGTCCAGCTAGAAATCCAGCGATAACGCCACAGATTGCCAGTGAGCTTATAGTTATGCCCAATTCTACATAGTTAATTCCAAAGATCATATTCAAAGTCCAAAAATTGAAAAAGCAAGAGGTATTCTATCAAATTGAGATCTAATCGATTAAATTATTTCAAAAATAAAAGTTCTTTTCTTTTATGATCTTAACTATCATAAAATTTCTAAAAATATATTTTATAAAAATAATTAAAAATCAAATGCAAGCCTTATCAGCGCGATTTCGGATCTTGCAAAAACTTTTTCTTCTTCTTCCGT
>URKL01000219.1 GCA_900548485.1 uncultured Succinatimonas sp. | reverse complement strand
GAAGAGGTCACGTCTTTAAGAAATATGCTCGAACACAAGTCGGAGGAAGATGCCACAAAGTAGTGGGCACTCATGCAGGTATTGAATGTGGTGCTGATGGAGCAACTCATCAAGCTTTAGAAGATGTAGCTTTAATGCGTACTATGCCAGGCAATCATGTTTTTGTTCCGGCTGATCCTATAGCAACAGAGAAGCTTGTCTTTGAGATGGCTAAGATAGATGGACCTTGTTATATGCGTGTAGGTCGCGACAAGATGCCGGATATTTATGATGAGAGCTTTGAATTTAGAAGTGGTGGAAGTCATAAGCTTAAAGACGGAGCAGATATAGCCATATTAGCTATGGGAAGTCGAGTAAAAGCAGCTTTAGATGCTGCAGAGACTTTAGAGAAGCAGGGAGTTCATGCTTCGGTTTATGACATGTATTCAATTAAACCTATAGATGAGCAGGCCATCATTGAAGCTGCAAAGAGTGGAGTAATCGTTACTTGTGAAGATCACAATGTCTATGGAGGCTTAGGCTCAGCAGTTTGTGAGGTAGTTTGTACTGAGGGCTTAAATTGCAAAGTTGTGCGTTTAGGAGTTTTAGACACCTTTGGTAGATCTGGACCTGCAAATGAGCTTTACAAACTCTATCACATGGACAGTGAAGATATTGTAAAAGCTGTTTTAAATAATTTATAACTTCCAAAAACATCATAACGGAGAAAAATATGAAAACTAAGACTTTATTAGCAGCCGCTTTATGTGCAAGCTTATTTGCCGCAGGTGCATCATATGCTGATGACGATGTAACTTTGCGTTTTTCTAATGCTACAAACGTAGCCGCAAAAGATGCAGCAGTCCCTTTGATGGAAGTTGCCAAGAAAGATTCTGATGGCACCATTAAGATCAATCATTTCCCTGACAATATGTTAGGTGATGATCGTGTTGCTACTGAATCTACCATTATGGGTGATATCGATATTGTTTTAACTCAGCCGTCAGTATTAACAGCTTTTGTACCTGATGCCTATGCCTGGGAAGCTCCGTTCCTCTTTAATAATGCAGAAGAGGGTATTAAGTGCTTTAACTCAGAGCTAGCCTCCAAGATTAACAATCAGGTAGAGAAGAAGGGCTTAAAAGTTTTAGCTATGGTTGGTAATGGTTTCCGTAATTATACCAATAGCAAAGTTGCAGTGAAGGTTCCGGCAGATGTTAAGGGCCAAAAAGTTCGAGTAATGGAAACTGATATTCAGATGGCGATGTGGCAAGCTTGGGGAGCTAACCCAACACCAATGGCTTTTGCTGAATTATTACCAGCTTTACAACAGGGAACTGTTGATGCTCAGGAAAATCCTTTAGCCATTATTGATGCTAATAAGCTCTATGAGGTTCAGCATTACATTTCCTTAACAGGTCACCTCTATAGCCCGCAGATCATGCTTATGAATAAGGACAAGTATGATTCTTTAAGTGAGAAGCAGCAAAAAGCTATTGATAATGCAGTAGCAGCTTTTGTTAAGAAGCAACGTGAGCGTTCTATTGAACTTGATAATTTAAGTGTTGATAAGTTCAAGAAAGCTGGTTGTGAAGTTATTGAACTTACCGATGCAGATCGTAAGCAGTGGCAACAGGCTGCTATCGATGGCGGTGTATACGATCTCATTAAGTCTAAGATGGATCACCCTGAATACTTAGATCAGATCATCAATAAACAATACTAATTTTAACTGCCTAGGCCTAAGTAGGTAGTGTGTGCCTACTTAGGCTTTTTTAAGGAAAATTCTTATGTTAAGTTTTCTAGACAAGAATTTTGAGAAGATCATCTGTGTATTTTTGATTTCTCTAATTTCGTTGGTCTTAGGCTTTCAGGTGTTCATGCGTTATATAATGCAAGCTTCTCTAGGCTGGTCTGAAGAGCTTTCAAGATATTGTTTTGTATGGTTAGTCTTTATGGGCATTAGTTTTGGTGCTCGAGAGATGCGTCATATTAAAATTGATGCCGGCCTTTTTTGTTTCCCGAAGTTTTTACGTAAGTATGTCGTAATTATCGGAGAAGTCTTATTTTTAATCTTCTCAATTTGGATTGCTTATTTATCGATAGGTTTGGTTGAAAAACAGATCATGATTGAGCAATTATCCCCAGCTATGCGTATTCCGATGTGGGTAGTATATTCAGCCCCGTTAGTTGGCTTTACTTTAACCTCTATCAGAGTTGTTCAGTCTATTGTTTATAACTTTAAACATAGAAATGATCCTGAAGTTACAGAGCAGTGATAGGGAGAAAATAAAATGGTATCAATTATTCTTTTTATATCACTGATAGGATTTCTAATTTTTAATATGCCAGTGGGTATAGCCATTGGTCTTGCAACTTTATTGTCATTAGTTTCAGGAGATTCAATCAGTTTAGCGTCAGTACCGCAAGCTATGATCAATGCTTGTGATTCCTTCCCAATTTTAGCTGTGCCGATGTTTATTTTGGCAGGAGATTTGATGGGAGCTGGAGGAGTATCAAAGAGAATTTTAGATGTTTGTAACGTCTTCTTTGGTAGAATCACAGGAGGTTTGGCAATTGTAACAGTTTTAGTTTGTATGTTCTTTGCTGCAGTATCAGGCTCAGGACCTGCAACCGTAGCTGCTGTAGGCGCTATGGTTATTCCGACTATGATCGAGTTAGGCTATAGTCGCTCCTTTGCCTTAGCTTTAGTTGCTACAGCTGGTACAATTGGTGTAATTATCCCGCCATCAATTCCTATGGTGTTATATAGCGTCTCAACGGGCTCCTCTGTAGTATCACTCTTTATGGCAGGTATTATTCCGGGTATCTTTATTGGCTGTATGCTGATGCTCTATGCTTATGTATTCAGCAAAAAGCATGGTTATACTGGTACTAAAGAGCCTTTTGATAAGGTTAAAGCATTAAAAGCAATCTGGGAAGCAAAATGGGCTTTGATAAACCCGTTCATCATCTTAGGTGGCATTTATTTTGGTATCTTTACCCCAACAGAGGCAGCTGCGGTTGCGGTACTGTATGCTTTTATTTGTGGAGCCTTTATCCATAAGGAGCTCAATGGTAAGTTACTGTTTAAGACCATTGCTACATCATGCTGTACCACAGGTACTATTTTAGTGATTTTATCTTGTGCCTCAGCCTTCTCAAAGGTATTGACAGTAGAGCAGATCCCGCAGTTGATAACCGAGACCATTATTGGCATTACAGATAATAAGATTATTCTGCTTTTGATAATTAACTTGTTGTTATTGATTGTAGGCTGTTTTATGGATCAGACTCCAGCGATTTTGATCTTAGCCCCGATCCTTTTACCGGTAGCAACATCTATAGGATTAGATCCGATCCACTTTGGACTCATCATGGTTGCAAACTTAGCAATTGGCTTTATCACACCGCCATTGGGTATGGCGTTATTCGTAGCTGCACGTGTAGGCAATTGTAAGCTTGAGGTTGTATTAAGAGGCATTATTCCATTCATCTTGATTATGGTCAGTTGCCTTATGGTTTTAACTTTTATTCCTGAGATCAGTATGTTTATCCCTAATCTCTTGAAATAATTTTCAATATGCAGGTTAAAGATGTGTTTTAACC
>URKL01000218.1 GCA_900548485.1 uncultured Succinatimonas sp. | reverse complement strand
GGATAAAAATAATGCTGAAATCCGGGTAGGTGAGGACGCCTCCTGTTAAACTCAAGCCAAAGCGAGCTAATTGCCCGGCTAAAAGACCTAATTTCTTAACCGGAGGCTTAGAATGAATACGATAGAGAGTCTCATATTTATGTGTTGAAACAAAAGTCGCTGCTGCCACATTAGCTGCAATCATACATTCTTCAATCAACATATGAGCATCATTACGGACTAAAGGTTGTACGCCGACAATCTCCATCTTTTCATTGAAGACAAAATGCAACTCTTCACTCTCAATACTAATTCCACCACGTCTCTTACGATCAGTTTTTAAAGCTCCATAAAGCTTATAAAGCTCTTTTACATCAGAAACTAAACTTTGATGTTCAGGAATATCTGTAACGCCCTCAGAGATCATCTTCCAAGCTTCATTATAAGTAAGACGAGCATGCGAACGCATCACTGCAGGATAGAAACGATAATTTTCAATTTGTCCTTTAGCATTGATAATCATCTCGCAGGTCATACATAATCTGTCGACATTAGGATTGAGCGAGCAAATACCATTGCTAAGTTTTTCAGGCAACATCGGGATTACATAATTAGGGAAGTAACAACTGTTGCAACGAAATACCGCTTCTTTATCGATTAAAGTACCAGGACGCACATAATAAGAAACATCGGCAATAGAAACAAACAGACGCCACTTATCCTTTCCCTCAGCTTGACAATAAACTGCATCGTCAAAATCACGGGCATCCTCACCATCAATAGTAACTAACGGTAGATCTCTTAAATCCACACGTCCAATAGTTTCCTCTTTTTTTACCTCACTTGGAATACGAGATAAAACTCTTACTAAGTTTTCAGGCCAGGTATTAGGAATATCATTACGCAATACAGCCATCACAATCACATTATTAAGATTGCCAATATCATGAACTACCTGTTGAACCTTAACAATAAAGCCTCTACCTGTACGCTTGGTGATTTCTGCAATTACAATATCGCCAGATTTAGCTCCATTTAAATCAGTTTTATTGATAAAGGAAAATTCTAATCCCTGTAAATTAGGTTCATCCGGCATCAAACGAGCAAAGCGCTCTTTAGTACCTATAGACTGCAAACGACCTAAAACACATAAACGCTTTTTAATCAAACGGTTTACATAGGCTCTGTCAGAACCCTTAATATATAAAACCTCTACCTCATCATGAGGTAAGATCTGAATATTGCTAAAAAGATTTAATTCATCGCCTTTATCAGTTTTGATGAAAAAGGTGTAAATTTTATTTTTACCAAAAACGCTATCGATCTCTTTGGCTACAACCTTAGCATTAAGAGTAACAAGCTGTTCAGGAGCGGCATAAACATCAAAATTTCCTAAAGCAACTAATGATCCTGAGGCCACTAATTCATTTAAGATCTGCTTATATTCGCCAATGCCATAATCAGCAATATGTCCTTTAAAACCAACAGCACCTAAAAGATGCGAGCACATACCTAATTTACTGACATTGTTAAAATTAAATTGATAAAGACAAGCCACCACATATAAAGCTACTTTTATATCCGTAGCAATATCGCCTTTAGGCGCGGTTTTTAGCTGCAAAAGCTTTTTAATTTGTTCTTTTTGTGTATTTTGCATAGTAACCCCTAAGCTATAAGCAGTTTTTGACATCCTTACCTTGCTAACATGCAGTTAGCTTAGCTAAGTTCGCAGAACTGATTCCTCTTAGGATTCACTTACTGCGCAAGATAGGCGAGCGTTGAGCTTAAGATTTTTCTTCTTTTCATCTCTTAGGCCAAAATTTTGCTAAAGAGAATCGCTTATCTTTTAATATATGTCCGGATCTCGAACACTTTCTGCTATTATTTTTTGGACATATCTTTAAAAAGATTTTCCTTGTTTTTTATGTTGTTATTCTACAATACATAGAACAACTGCATATTCAATTTCATTGTCAATTGTTCTAAGCTATTTTGCAAAATAATTTCTATATATCATTATAGTCTGCAATTGTTTCTTAGCTACAAAACCATGTTTATATATCTAAAAAAAATGACATATAAACAATGATTTTACTCCATGATAGTAAAGAGATTTTTATGCTAAAAACAATTCTAAAATATCATTTAGCATTCTTTTGCCAAAAGAAGTCAAAAAATAAGAATTTTCATCAAAATTTAAAAGTCCTAATTTTTGCGCTTCTTTAAGTTTTGACATAACAATTTCTTTATCTAAAGCCGTGGTTTTAGTGAATTCATCTATAGCAATATGATTGAAAACACGTAAACGATTTAGCATAAATTCAAAAGGCACATCTTCTGCTAAAACGGCATAAACATCGTTATTTAAGCCCGCAATAAAAGCTTTAGGATCTTCAATATTTGAGCGTCTGTAGGTATTTCCCTGTAGAAAAAATTTCGAATGAGCACCTGCACCTATGCCTGCATAATCATAAAAATACCAATAATTTAAATTATGTTTACAAGGTTTATTTTTACAAAAACCAGATATTTCATAACGCTTAAAGCCCTGCTCTTCTAAAAAAGCAAAGCCTGATTCTTCAATATCAGCTAAAACCTCCTCTTCAGGTAAACGCGGAGGATGCTTACCAAATACTGTATCCTCTTCTAAGGTAAGCTCGTACCACGATAAATGCTCACAACCTAAATTTACCGCAGTATTTAAATCAGCCATAGCCTCCTCTAAGGTTTGATCAGGAAGCCCATGCATAATATCTATATTAAAATTATCAAAACCTGCTTTTAATGCCGCCTCACAAGCCTCTTTGGCAGTAGAAGCATTGTGAATACGACCTAAACGTTTTAAAGCATGATCGTTAAAACTCTGCACCCCTAAACTTAAACGATTCACCCCTAATGAACGATATTCACAGAGCGTTTTATAATCAACTGTACCCGGATTTGCTTCCATAGAAATTTCGGTAGTAGCTGAAATTTTATCTGCTACCGTATCTAAAAGCTTTCCCATAAGTTTTGGTGCAAATAAAGATGGAGTGCCTCCACCAAAATAAATGGAGACAAAATCACGCTTATCTGTATATGGTGCTAATGATTTGTAATCTGCAAGTAAAGCTTTAAGATAACTTTCATCTAAAGTTTGTTCATCAGGCTTCTTATGCGAATTAAAATCACAATAAGGGCATTTACGCTGACACCAAGGGTAATGAACATAAAGGCTTAATGGCAGCATTTATTATGATTCAACTCATAAACCAATTTCTGCAAAGCCTTAGCACGATGAGACATCAAGTTTTTAGTCTGAGGCGGAATTTGGGCTGCAGTAAGCTTTCGACCTTTAACCATAAATAAAGGATCATAGCCAAAACCACCAGAGCCTTTTTCTTCAAGACCAATATAGCCTTCCCAACATTCCTGAACAATAAGTGGTACTGGATCATCACTGCTTCTAACTAAAGCTAAAGCGCACCAATAACGAGCTCTTCTCTGTTCTCCCTTAAGTTTTTGCATCTGCTGTAAAAGCTTCTGATTATTAGCCTTATCATCGCCATGCTCACCTGCATAACGAGCTGAAAAAATACCCGTATCTGTATATGCGCAACAAAGGCGCATCCCACCGGGAAGCGGGATGCTTTGCC
>URKL01000217.1 GCA_900548485.1 uncultured Succinatimonas sp. | reverse complement strand
GGAATCTCCTTGCTTTAGCAAGGGGAGGAAGTCAATTGTAAAAACTTTGCTCTTAAAGGATGGAACTTTGACTAATATTAGTGAAAATCTTTTAAAAACAAAAAGAATCAGTAACATAAAAAATGCAGAGTTAACTAAACAAAGAATTATGTTAGCTGCCAAACAAGAATTCTCTTCTTATGGTTTTGATGGTGCCAGAGTTGATGAGATTGCCAAACGTGCACAAGTTAATAAGCAATTGATTTACTATTATTTTAAAAACAAAGACAATTTGTTTGTGGAAATTTTAAAAGAATCTTTTAGTAATCTTAGAAAGACTGAACAGTTATTAGATTTAGTTAATTGCAATGCTTTTGAATCTATCCTTAAGCTTGTAAGAGCTAATTGGCTATATTATTCAAAAAATCCTGAGCTAATTTATTTTTTGGCAAGTGAAAACCTATTACATGGGCGACATTTGAAACAACATAATAAAGAATTTTCTGAGATCAATGCTCCTTGGTTGGAACTGACAAAATCTATTATAGAGAAGGGCAGAGTAGACAAAACTATTAGAACAGATATTGATCCTGCCCAATTAAATATATCTATTGCAGGACTTATTATTTTTTCAATTATGAATCAATATACATTGTCAGTATCTTTAGGTGAAGATTTAACTACAAATGAAGCAAAAAGCAATAGAATTAATTCCATTTTAGACACAATTAGTTCTTGGATTAAGCCTAAAGTTAATTAGCAATTAGTGGCAGTCTTAACAAAAATTGTGATAACTTTCAAAGTATTACAGAGTCTGCTTATATATTATATAACCGGATGGTTAATTTAGCAGTAAGCGTATGGAAGGCAGTATAAAACCAGTTGCTTTTGTTTCAGGATCTTCAAGTCCAAGAGGAATAGGAAAGGCCTGTGCAAAAGCTCTAGCATTAGCCGGTTTTAATATTGTTATTCATGATCTCGAATCAAAAAATAATGCAGATAATTTATTTTTTATAAAAAAAGAATTAGAAGAGCTTGGAGCGGAGGTTTTTATCGTTCAAGGCTCTGTTACTCAAAAATTGTTTCGAGATACCCTTTTCAAAAAAATTATTTCTAAATTTGGCAGAATTGATTGTGTGGTAAATAATGCCGGCACAGCATCCTTAAGAAGAGGCGATTTGTTAGATGTTTTAGAAGATAGTTTTGATCATTGTCTTGATATAAACACTAAGGCTTTATTTTTTATGTGTCAAAATGCAGCAAAAGAGTTGTTAAAACAAAAGCCTTTAGAAAACTATCCTTTATGCATCATTAATATTACCTCTTGTAGTGCATCTATATTGTCTCCATCGCGTGGAGATTATTGTGTTTCTAAAGCTGCGGCAAGTATGGTGTCGCAATTATTTGCCTTAAGACTGGCAAATACTAATATTAAAGTTTTCGAAATTAGGCCAGGTATTATACAAACCGATATGACATTACCTGTAAAAGATAAATATGACAATTTAATTGAAAACGGTTTGGTGCCTGAAAATAGATGGGGAATTCCTGATGATGTTGCAAAAGCTGTACGAGCAATGGCAACGGGTCAAATTCCTTATACTGTTGGACAAATATTTCATATTGATGGCGGTCTTAATATAAGAAGTTTTTAGGTAGAGCTTATGTTAGATAAAAGCATTCTTGTTTCTTTAACTAATATTCAACTAACTAGTAAGTTAAATAATCTTAAAGAAAGTGAATTTTATGAATTTAATGGAATGAATATTCCTGTTTATAAAAATGATGTTTTTGTTATAGGTTCTGGTGCAGCAGGACTTAGATGTGCTGTGGAATTAGCAAATCGAGATATAAAGGTTACAGTGGTTACCTCTATGTTATTTGCAGGAACATCAGCATGCTCAGGATCTGATAAGCAAACTTTATTTAGTTGTGCTACCTCAAAACATGGTGATGATGTTTTAGCTGTGGCTCAGGCAATTGGAGCTGGTGGTGCTATGGATGGAGATCTCGCTTATATTGAGGCATCCAATTCATATTTAGCTATTGATGCATTAAGAGCATGGGGGCTTCCTTTACCACAAGATCGTTATGGTGCTGTTTTAAGATATAAGACAGATCATGATGAGGCTGGAAGAGCTACTAGTTTAGGCCCGCGTACATCCCGTTTTATGGTTAAAGTTTTAATGGAACAAGCTGAAAAAAATGGGGTTTCTTTATTAGATCGATCTACGGTTATAAAACTTTTGGTTTGTAAAGGTAAGTGTTACGGTGCAATAGCAATAAATCCTTTTTTAAGATCACATAAAAATCCTTTAGGCATAATGATCTTATTGTCTTCATTTATTGTTCTTGCAGGTGGCGGAGCGGGACTTTTATACAAAAATAGCGTTTATCCTTTAGGTTGTGTTGGTACTACAGGATTAGCTTTAGAAGCTGGTCTTATGGTTTCAAATATTCAGGAAATGCAGTTTGGTATAGGTAGTGATCAAAGCAAATTTCCTTGGAATTTATCTGGTACTTATATGCAGGTAATGCCGGATGTTTATTCTGTAGATGAGTTTGGCAATAAATATCATTTTCTAAAAGATTACTACCGTTCTACAGCAGAGATTTGCTCTAATTTGTTTAGAAAAGGCTATCAGTGGCCTATACATGCTTCACGTATGCTTAATTATGGCTCAAGTTTATTTGACTTAGCTGTTTATTTAGAAAAGAAAAAAGGGCGACGAGTTTTATTGGATTTTCGTCAAAATTATCAAGGTGAGGAAAAAGATCCTTATGATTTTGAAAATTTAGATGAAGATGTAAAGCAGTATTTAATCAATGCAAATGCTAAATTTGATAGTCCTATTCAAAGACTTGAGGCTATGAATCAGCTTGCGATAGAGATTTATTTGCAAAACGGGATTGATCTGAAAACAGAGCCTCTTGATTTTAATGTAAATCATCAGCATTTCAATGGCGGTATAAAAGTTGGAAATTACGCCAATACTAGTGTTGAGAATTGTTATGCAATTGGTGAAAGTGCCGGAACTCATGGTGTCACGAGACCTGGAGGTTCTGCTTTAAATTCAGGTCAAGTATTTGCAATTCGAGCTGCAGAACAAATTAAATTTTTATTGTCAAAAAAAGACCTAAAAAGCGATTCTATTTTACAGCAAGACTTATTAAATATTTTGAACGATATCTTTGTTTTTGCTAATAAATGTGAAAATAATAAGCATATTAGCTATAAAGAATTAACAGAAAAATTACAAAGCATAGTTTCTGATAATTTAGGCTTTATTTGTAATCAAAAAGATGTAAGTTGCGCAAATGAGACAATAAGGCAATTACGTTTAAGTGTTCTAAGCTCAGGTGTAGGTGTAAAAATATCTGAGCTCTATAAAGCCTTTGAAATTAAAAATCTTTTATATGAAGCTGAAGCTATTTCTGCATCCTTGCTTGCTTATATAGAACAAGGAGGCGGTAGTCGAGGAGCTCGAGTTATTTGTAGTGAAGAGAGTAATCTTTATCCTGAGGCTTTAAATATAGATCTAAAAGAATATGCCTTCTTAAAGGAAAACGTCTTACTACAAGAAGAAATAATAGAGTCGCCACGTGTCAGCATCAGCAACGCATCCCAATCCAGTTCATTAAAAGTC
>URKL01000216.1 GCA_900548485.1 uncultured Succinatimonas sp. | reverse complement strand
ACTTAGCTTCACGTTGATAACTCTCAGCCTGTTTCAAATAGTAATCGTTACTTTGCTAATTCACCTTCTAAGCGCTTTTGTTTTGAAGTTGAGTCGATAAGTGAGTGGATGTTTTCTGATAAAGATGAGGACATCTTATATAAAGCTGTAGAGACGCTCCCGATTTCATCCCCCTTATCTTGAGGTAAGGTAGCAGCTATGGCGTTAATATCCTTGGGATTTTTAAGATCGCTAAGAGCTAATTCCTGAGCTTTTTGAGTGATAAGTTTTAAAGGTTTGGTTGTATAGAAAGCTAGGATTAGAGCCATGATTAAAGAGAAGATGGCAATTACAATACCGATGATAAGTAGCTTTTTAACAATCTCATAAAGAGGCTCGATGAAGGCATTCGTATTTTTAGCAGTTGCTACATACCAATTTAAGGGACTGAAATAAGAGACACGCAGGCGATAATCACTGTCATTGGCATTATTGTGAATATTTACAATCTGACTTTCATTATTTTTTATCTTCTCTAAATTATCTTTATCTAAGCGAAAGTCTTCGCTTAAGTCCTTATTTTTAGATAATATAACCTTGCCTTCTTCATTAAATAATAATAAATCGTCAGTTTCTGCTAATTGAATACTATCAAAGAGCATACTTACATTATCGATGACATCTTGAGAGTTGTGATTGTAATCATCATACATGGAGCTTATATCAAAGAGGGTCACAATGATCAGTTGCGGATCGCGTATGGTAGGTTGCATGATGCATAAAAAATGTTCCTGATTTTGATTGTGAATATAATAAACCTCACCTGAAATCTGTATCTGTCTTTGAATATAATCTTCAAGCTTATTGCCTCGTATATCGTTAAATTTTAAGAGGCGTAGATTGTTATCATCGAGCATGACACTATTTTTAGGATCTTTTTGATTGTAAATAAAACCTCTAATACCGACGCGATACCAGGATTTTAATTGTACTTTTTGGATTAAAGAGGCAAGTTCTTGAGAACTTGTATCTGTATCAATATCGGCATTGCGTAAGATAGAACTTACGATAAACAAGCGCTGTTTAAGAGCCATGAGAGAATTGATTTTCTGATTGATATAGCCATAAAAACTGGCATTAACGCTATCTAAAATAAGATCGTTGGTGGTTTTATGGAAGTTATCTTCATTTTTTAAATAGCTTTGATATTGATCGTTGATGATGAGATAGCTGTAGATTGATAACGGCAGTATCACTAAAGCTAGCGCCATGGTAATGATTTTATTTTTAAGCGTAAAAATAGTCTTTTTCATTTAGTGACCACGTAATTGATGATAGCGCTTGATAACCTTATTCACAAAGTTTTCAGTTTCATTAAATGGAGGTATGCCTCCATAGCGAATTACATTATTAGCCCCGGCATTATAGGCCGCTAGGGCAAGGTTTAAAGATCCATCAAATTTTTTTAGCATTAAGGCAAGATAGCGGCTACCGGCATGGATATTTTCATTAGGATCAAAAGGATCTTTAAGACCTAGATCAAGAGCTGTAGTTGGCATAATCTGCATTAACCCCATCGCGCCTTTTTTTGATACTGCTGAGGCAATAGCTCCTGATTCAACCTCAATTACCGCCTGAATTAGTTCTTTTGGTAAGTCATTTGCCATCGCTGCTTTTTGAATAAAATGCTCCCAAGATTTAAGATCGTTTTGAAAATTAGGATGTTTAGCGACAAGATAGGGAGTGACAATATGAGTCATCTGTAAAAGCTTGGCATATTTTGAAAGACTATAGATATCAAGACTTTCAATACGTCTTTCTTTCGGTTTTATTGCATTATAGGGAACAGCTTCGATACTGCTTGTTTCAACCTCTAAGGAAGAAATCTCACTTTCAAGGCCATAGAGATTAGTGTTTATACATAACAGTAATAAGAGAGCGATTGCAATGCGCATAGGTCACGATTTTTAGGAATTAAGCGCAAAATAGATGGTCACGACATTGCTATCTTCAATGCGGGCATAAGCATAATGAGAGGCAATTTCTTTGACAAAATAAATACCTAATCCGCCAATGGCTCGCGCTTCAAGATCTAAATTGACGTTTGGTTCTTGTGCCTCTAAAAATGGGTCAAATGGCTTACCTTTATCTGTAATTTGAATCATGACATAGGGAGCACTGTCAAAAGTAATTTTGCCACAGATAAATTCTGCATCGCCTTGTTTGTCGTCATAAGCATAATTGCAGACATTAGCTAAGATTTCTTCTACTACAAGTTCGGTTTTATGTAAAAGCGGAGCAAGCTCTCCTTGCATGATTTCCTTAAGTTTGGCGTTGATAAAATTAAGTTGTTCAATTGAAGCGGGAAGAGCAATCTTTTTCATAACTAACCTGCCATAAATTAAGAGCCATTTATTTAACGGCAGTTAAAGCTTCATCTAAAGAGGCACAGAGTTTAATGACCATATTAAAGCCAGATATTCTAAAGACCTCTGCTACATCTTGTTTAAGATTGCAACAGGCGAGCTTTTTATTAGCACTGCGACAGCCTTTAGCTAATTTTAATAAGCCTCGAAGGCCTGCTGAACTTATATATTCAAGATCAAGAAAATCAATAACAATTCCTGAATTTTCATTATCTTGAGGAAGTCTTAAGGCGTTTTCTTCAAACTTAGCTACAGTTAATGCATCCATACGGCCTGCAAGCTTTAATAGCACAGTATTGCCCTCACGGCTTGCTGTAATTTCCATAATCATCCCTTATATGCATATTTAATTTAAAGTATGCCAAAATCTTATAAAAATTCTGTGATGAAATCACTAGTTTAGAGCTACATATTTTAAATATATAAGAGTTTTGATAAGTTTATACAAGTTATGAAAAAAAATAAATTTGTGTATTTGATCAAAAAAAATTTTAATATGTAGTTACAAAATATGTAAAAATTATCTATACTAAAGACAGATTAGTAAAGATATTTAAATTTTGAGGGAGTATGTCATGACAGCTGTAACCTTAAATACAAATAATAATATTAATGCAACCAATTTAAATGATAAAAGTCCAGATATCGGTATTTTATTTGCGCAGTTACAGATGTCTTTAGGAGCTACTAATAGAGCTAAGGCTGAAAGCATTATTAAAGATATTCAAGCTCAGCAAACTGAGGCGAAAAAATATGCAGAGGCAATTAATCTTGTCAGATCGCTTAAACAAAGAGGCGATATGGGGATTGGTGATGTACCTAGTACTGCCGAGGGCATTCAAACTGAGATCAATAAATCACAGAATGTTATAAACAATCTTAAGACCATGGAAGGTCAGTATAAAGGCAATGAATGTCTGTCTTTATCAGATGAAAATTTCAAGACAGTTTTAGAGCTCTATAATTCAAGTGCTGATACTTCAAGTTTTATTGATGCTTTCCGTACTAATAGCTATAACCACGGCAAGGCTAAAGAACATACTCCGGATAACCTACATTTAAAATATGAATGTCAGGGGATGCAAAAGGCCTTTCAAGATCGTATTGATGTCTTAAGTGCCATACAGCTTTGCCGAGATCTCGGCGTTGACAGTAGCTTATTAAACGGCTCTTTCACTAAAGATAAAATGGAAACTATTATTTCCAATCTGCAAACAAAACAGCTCATACGACCGA
>URKL01000215.1 GCA_900548485.1 uncultured Succinatimonas sp. | reverse complement strand
GTGATCGCCCTGGCGGCGGTGCGGGAGTACGCCAGCGTGGACGACATCCTGGAGGCCGCCCGGGCCAAGGGGGTTTAATGCCTGACCATCTGCAAAAATGAGTCTCAATTTATATTCTCCATCATCAGACATAAGTGATTTTTTACTTTCTAATCCCTTATCATAATCACTTAAATAACTGCTAATATCATCAATTTTATTTTCATTACATTTTTTAATGGTGTTTACTATCGAAGTAATTACTTCCTTGTCTGTTATAGTGCCTTTCAATAAAGGGCGAATGTCCCGATCCGTAATATTTTCTTCTTCCGGCAATTCAATCGTATAATCATAGAATTCATCTTGCCAAATCTCAATACCGATAATTTCATTATCGCCTTTTGCTGTGTATAAATTTAATAAATCTTCGATCGTATAGTCGGTCGTTAAACCGTTCAAGTAGAATATATAATATTCATTATTGGTCTGAACTATAATTAAATGATCACTTTTGGCATATTTATAAACCAACGCTTTATAAAATTTATTGTTTTCAGCTTCTTCAACAGTCATTGGTACATAATTTGACAAGTCATTCGTAAGATTAAAATAATCAAGCGTACATACTAAATCGCCTATTTCTGATTGCTTTAATTCAATAGTATTATTCTTATCCGCTTTCGCATCGCCAAAATAATACTGCGAATAAATCTTATTATCAATAATAATTTTTTGCGGATATTTAGTGTCTTCTATTTTAATTTTTATCGTCCTATTATCAGTAGAAAAACCCTTGTTATTTGTTGATGAATTATGTGTAGTTTCAATAGCATCAGAAGAATTATGATTTAAATATTTAACTGTTGATATTGAGGTTACAAGTATCATAAAACAAGCAGCAAATGATAAAGAAGCAACTTTCTTTTTTCTTTGAATTTGATTATGTTTTGAGATTTCTGATTTAACACCCGCTAATGTTTTTTTATACAAATCATCCGGTAATTTCAATTGATTATTATATTCGGTATAATTCATAATATACTACTCCTTTTCAAGATAGGTTTTCATTTTACTTTTCGCTCGTAACAAATGAGACTTTACGGTATTCTCATTGCTTTTTATTATTTTTGCTATATTTTTTATTGGAATTTGTTCATAATAAAACAGATAAATTACAAGTCTTTGATTTGCGGTTAATCTTATCATAGCTTCTTCTAAATCCAAATGATTAGTTGTTGCTTTTTCGAATTTATTATCCACAATTTTAATTGTATCATCTAATTCCAAATTTTGACGTGATTTTGAACGAAGAACATTTTTACTCAAATTTGCTGTTACTGTAAGAATCCAAGCTTTTTCATGATCATCATCGTTAAATGTTTTATTAGAAATAAAATATTTAATAAATACCTCCTGCACAATATCCTCAGCATCATCTTTATTCAAAAGAAAATTGTATGCTGTTCTAAAAACGATACCAGCATACTTTTGATATAAATCATCAAAACGCTGATTGTCGAATTCAATTATGGACATATAATTCATCACCTCCTATAAATGAAACACATATGGACTAAAAAAAGTTGCAAAATTTTTTAGTATGGTTATGTGTTTACATTATAAACGCAATTCATTACAAAATAGTTATATGAAATTTGAAGTAATGCAAATGAAAACTATTAAAATTATATTAACTTGACCTAATATGAATTGCAAGTAAAAAGCGATCTGATTATTACAGATCGCTTTAGCTTTTTGATAGCTACCTTTGCATTTTTGATGGATAAACAATATAAAAGGGCAAATTTAAAATGAGGGTTTAAAGTTTTATTGCTTTATGCCCTCTTTATTTTTTGAATGTCTCTCAAATTTTTTCTCCATTTCAATTCGTGTAACGATTTTGATTTGAGCGATGTCTCTCAAAAGTCTCAGTCATAAATGCCCTAAATCACACTAAAATGACTTTGGATTTTTGAAATTTGCTGTCTCTCAGAATCTCTTAAAAACTTTTACAAGATTTTGAGGCAACGAAGAAGTGCCACAAGGATTCGCCATATATGTTTCTTTACTTGTCATTTTAAATCTCAGAATTTAGTATGGATGCGGTATTAAATCTTCAAGATTAACAACCGTTCCTTCATTATCCAAAACAACTTTAATATTTTTTGAATTGTTTAATTGCTACATAAATTCACGACAGGCACCGCAAGGTGGTATTACCTTACCGACTTTAGTAACCGCAATAACCATCTCAACATGATACTCGCCATTAGTAATCATTGTTGACAAAGCATTTCGCTCGGCACACATACCAAGTGAACAATCTGTATCTATACAGACACCTGTGTAAATATCTCCTTCTTTTGTTAAAACAGCAGCCCCTACACCGCCTGAACACATTTGCTCGTTTATAACTTTTGGTAGTGCTACTGATTTTGCAATATCATAAAGATTTTTATCTGCTCATCTTGTATGAGCTTACTATCGAATTTTTTATCATTTTGTATTCAACTACTTTGTTGCAATAAAGAAAAATCTTGGAAATCTGAAAATAATTTCTCCGTTCTCCTGAATAGGATATTCCTTTTGGACCTCTTCAAAAACATCTTTTTCAAGTTCTTTTGCTTTCTTACCCGAAAGAGCAGAAAGATAAGGTCGTAAGCCTGTACTCCTATACCATTCCATGATGCTTTCATGTGACGGCATTCTGTGGCAATACACAGTTTCCCAAATCGTAAAATTACTTGAAATTTTTGAAAGTAAATCAAAATATTCTTCTTGTTTTAGATTGTAAAACTCTCTCGGGTTGGGAAAATATTTTTTCCATTTATCAGAACTAACTAATTCCTCAATTATTCTGTGTATCGGTTCTTTATAATTCATAGGCGTTTGAATAGCCATAATACCGCCATCATTCAAAATATTCATTATATTAGCGAGTAACTTTTCGTGATTAGGTATCCATTGAATACACGCGTTTGAAAATACAATGTCAAATTTATCATTTAGTTTATCAAAATCTTTGCAGGCATCAAACAACATAAATTCAATGTCATTATAATTACTTTTAGCTGTTTTTATCATATCCTTTGAACTATCGACACCTATTACTCTTGCATTTGGAAATTTATCTTTCAGTACTCTCGTACTATTTCCCGGTCCGCAGCCAATATCAATAATTGATTGAGGATTGTCTAATGTAATTCTATTAGCCAAATCTATTGAAGGCTGTGTTCTGTCTTTTAAGAACTTGCTATATAATTCAGCATTCCAATCTGCCATAAAAATCATCTCCTTGTACTTATATAGATAATACCATAAAATTACATAATAACCAAGTGCAATTTGTTATAGATAAGGGAGCATTTTATGTACCCACCGGGAGCATTAGACTGAACGCAAACAATAGATACCCCTTTCTCGTAAAAAATGGCTCTATAAGTAGTTCAAAAATTTAGTCTACCCCTGGTATGATAATTTATATAATAACAATAAGAAAGGGCAAACTTAAAATGAGGGTTTAAAGTTTTATTACTTTAAGCTCTTTTTATTTTTTGAATGTCTCTCAAATTTTTTGCTCATTTCAATTCGTGTTACGATTTTGATTTGAGCAATGTCTCCAACAAGGATTTAGGCAAAGAAAAAGCCTCGGAACACGAATGTTCCGAGGTGATGGCAGATTATATCAACCTGTC
>URKL01000214.1 GCA_900548485.1 uncultured Succinatimonas sp. | reverse complement strand
CTATTCCTAAAAACAAATCTAGTTAAAAAATAATTATTCAAGGAATAATTGCAATTAAATAAAGCAAAACTCAAAAAAGTAAAAGATACATAACGCTATGTTTTTGCTCTAAATTTTAAAAAATTTATACATATTGAATATTTTTTCTACAAGCGTTTTAGTTTTATGCTATTTTTAACATTTTACATGTTAAATTTTATTGAAAATACAAAGAGTTATAAACCATAATTTTTTATATAAATACATAAATAAAAAAAATCAAAAATTCATTAAACCTCAAACTCGTATAGTTTTTTTGTATTTAAATCTAAATCTAAGAGTTAAAAAAAGAGAAATTTTTTTACATAATCCTTCAGAAATCCTCCTCTAAGGTGGTTGATGAGGAAGAAGTTTGAGAATTTACGTAACTAATTGATTCGTATAATTGCTTTTATAGATGGTCATTAAGTAATAAAAATTATTCATTATTCTCTGCCACAATAAGCCAATGTCTATAGACAAGTGGATATTCAAACTATCAGCTATATCATGTTTGTGGCTACAAAAAAACTTAACGATGAGAGAATGATATTAGCCTAAGTGAAGCCGTCATCATAATTAAGATAAACATGCCGCAATAAATATTTAGAAAGAAGCTTGATAAATATCTTATTAACAAGACAGTTAAAATACCGTGGGAAGCTTGGGAGTTTACGCCTGAGGAGATAGAGTAAGACATAAAGGTTCTTCTAAACCATAGTTTAGTTTTGCTGAAGAAGTAAGCCCCCTTCTCTATAGGAGAGAATGCGTTAACTTTATGATTTTAGATATCAATAAAAAAGCATGATCTCTATTTTAGAAATCATGCTTTTGAGGATTAGTGTGGATTATCAAATATCCACACTAACTAAAATACATTTATTTGAGAAGACCTGCAGCCTCTGGCAAATACAGAGACAATGACGGTACTAAGGTTACAACTACTAAGACAATAATCAAAGCTAAGAAGAAAGGTAACATCTTAGTAAATACTGCATCAATTGATTGTCTTGCAATTCGACATCCTGTAAACAGAATTGGTCCTACCGGAGGTGTAATCGCACCTAAAGATAAGTTAAATACCATCATTACACCAAAGTGTACCGGGTGAATTCCTAACTTAACTGCTACAGGTAAGAAGATCGGAGTGAAGATCAATACTGCCGGGGCCGGATCCATAACACATCCAACTAAAAGCATGATAATCATCATACCTAATAAGATTACTGTAGGATTATCAGAGAAGTTAAGCAATGAAGTTGCAATCATATTAGGTAACTTAGCAAAAGCTAATACATAACCTAATACAGCTGATACACCGATTAAGAATACAATTAAACCTGTAGTCTTAGCTGTGCTCAATAACATTCCCGGTAATTGACTGGTACGGAATACTTCCTGGAAACCATATTTAGGTAAGATACGACCATAAATATATGACAGTACCAAGGCATATACTACCGCCACACAAGAGGCTTCTGTCGGTGTAAACCAACCAAAGATAATACCGAAGATGATGATAAAGATTAAGAATAATACCGGTATAGCTAAAGCTGAGGTTTGTAAAATCGCCTGCAAGCTTGCCATCTTTGAAGCCTTATACTTAAGCTTCCAAGCGTAGAAAGCAGCTACAGCCATAACAGATAAACCCCACATAATACCTGGAATATATCCAGCTACGAATAAGGCCGCTACAGATACACCACCTGAAGCTAAAGAGTAAATAATGAAAATATTTGACGGCGGAATAATCATTCCGGCTGGAGCTGAGGAAATATTTACTACAGCAGATAATTTCTCATCATAACCTTCTGCTTTTTCACCCGGCAAAATTACTGAGCCAATAGCAGCTGCTGCCGCTACGCCTGAGCCTGAAATTGCACCAAAGAGCATGTTTGCTACAATGTTTGTGTGCATCAATGAGCCTGGAATGAAGCCGATGAAAATCTTAGCAAAGTTAATTAAGATTCTTGCTAAACCACCTGAGTTCATAATGTTACCAGCTAATACGAAGAACGGAATAGCTAGCAAGGTGAAGTTGTTGATTCCTGAGAAGATCTTGGTAGCTGCATTTAGCGGAGCATTCGGTCCTAAAATTGAGGCCATAGAGAATACTGAGCCTAAGCAAATACTTGTTCCGATAGGCACACCTAAAGCCAATAAAATCGGAGTCAGTACCAACAGGTACATAATAATAGATGTTGACAGCATGATTTACTCCTTTAAGCCTCTTGCGGTTTCTTATAGTTTTTGATCTTTATTACGCTATCGGTAATATTGACAAAAGCGTAGTAGACTACAAATAGACCTGACAGAGGAATAACGGAATAGATTACACCTACAGGTAACCAGGTCATCGCTGAGTTTACCTGTCCCATTCCATTCATAGTGATTCGATATCCACCATAAGTTAAAACCCAAATTGCCATGCCTAAGGTTAAAACTTCACTCAAAATGGTTAAATAATAACCACGATATTCTCCTAATTTTTCAGGAACATAATTGATATTCATATGGCCTTTTTCGCCATAGAGTAAAGCTGAAGCCAAAAGTCCCATCCATACGAAGATCAAACGAGATAATTCCTCTGAAATCGCACTAGGATCACCTAAAATAAAACGCGCTACAACTTGGTAGGAAACTAAAACTACCATGAAAGCGCATAAAAAAATACACAATACGATCAAGATCTTATCGCAGATTTTTTTAATTGCGTTTAATTTATCCATTAAAAAAACTCCAAAGTATTACAAAAAATGGGGCATAAGCCCCATCTTTTAATTTATTTGCAAATAGATCTTTCTATTCACGAATAAAATCTATTACTCAGCGTCACGAGTCTTTTGGACAGCCTCATAGAGAGCCTTGGCGCTAGGAGTATTGACTTTCTCAGCGATGAGAGGCTCAACAGCCTTCTTGAAGGCATCCTGATCTGCTTCAACTACACGAGTACCTTCTTTCTTTGCTTTCTCTAAGGAAGCGGATACCTCGTTGTGGAAACGATCAAACTCATCATCAACTAAGCTATCTAAGTTCTCATCAAAGAACTTCTTAACCTCAGCCGGTAAATCATTGTAGAACTCAGTATTAGTAATGATGTAATCAGGCATCATTAAGTGGCCAGTCATATTGTAGATAGGACCAACTTCATGTTGCTTTAAGGCATAGTAGGTAACTTCGTTATTCTCAGCACCATCTAAAACGCCAGTCTGAATAGCGGTATAAACCTCACCCTGACCCATAGGAGTACCAGTACCACCCATGTAGTTCAACATCTTAACCATGGTGTCAGACTGCATTACGCGGATCTTTAAGCCCTTTAAGTCAGCAGGAGTTCTAACTTCTTTCTTGCTGGTATAAACGTTACGAGTACCAGAGTACTGAGCACATAAAACGGTAATGCCCTGATTCTCAATAGACTTAAAGAGGTCACCTACAATGCTCTTGTCTTTAACAACGCGCTGTAAGTGCTTGTAATCCTTAAATACATAAGGGAGATTGAAAACGGCAAAGTCCGGTGACCAGTTCTCTAACAGAGAGCCTGCAACTAAGGAAAACTCTAAAGAACCGTTCTGAACCATTTCGATGGTTTCCTTCTGAGAGCCTAATAACTCATTCGGGAAAACTTCGATGGAATATTCGCCATTAGTAGCCTGCTTTAACTTTTCAGAGAAATTCTGAAC
>URKL01000213.1 GCA_900548485.1 uncultured Succinatimonas sp. | reverse complement strand
GGTGAAACAAACACCAGAACATCTGCATTTTGAACTTTTTCAACAATCTCAGCGGCATCATCGTCCAAAATACATCTTCCTGATTTTTGACATGCAAGGCATCCATTACAATATTTGATATTTTTATCTTTCAAACTGATAGTATCGACTTCATTACCTGCATCTTTAGCACCATTTGTAAAAGCTCTGGCAAGAATATCAGAATTACTACCTTTTCTCATACTTGATGTAATGATCAATATTTTTTTCGCCATGTCATATGCCTTCTATTTGATTACTTCAAATGTCACTTCCGTACTACCGGTATTTTCAAAAATCTCAACACCTGAATTGATATGGCCTACATGAACTCGTTCAAATTCATCGCCATCTTGCTTATAGAGAATCACAAAGCTTCCCATAGGCGGCCAGTAGATAAGATCTCCTACCTCATATCTATCAGATCTTGTTTTAGCAACAGGAAATGAACCTGCACCAAAGCGATGGCTCATTTCTCTATCAAACAAATCTCTCATAGATAAAGTCATAGGCATCTTGCCAACTAATGCTTGCGCTGTTTCATTATCTTCCATCAACGCAGTAAGCACTGTATCCCCGACCTTTATTCGTATCTGCACTTTTTCATCGCTATTTTCCATCAAAACATCTGCTTTCATATTCTCAGATGTATTTGCAAATTCCGTGGCGTTTCCACATGCAATCATAGTTATAGATAAACCTAACAAAGCTATAAAAGTCGTAACCTTTTTCATAATTTTCATATCCTTATCATCCCACTGCCTCTATCCTTATACTCAAGCTAACTAGAAGTTCCTTTTATAAAATAAAGAGTCTCCTCAATATGGAACCACGTCATCATTCCAAGTTTTCTCAGATTCAAGACAAGCAATTACCTTGGGAAATCAATAATTGTTTATTACAAATATTCCTGATACATTTATAGAAATTCTATAAAAAATATCCTTGTGTTGATTTATTCACCTATGGATATTTTAATCAAGGTATATATAGTATTCAATTGCCAGAATTTTTCTTATGTGGTTTATGCCATACAATCAGAAAAGTGGATATTTACTCTGTAAAGGAGATTTTAGAAAGTCATGGAAAATTCAGAAAAAATCGATCTTCGGGTCCAAAAAACCAGAGCTGCTATTAAAAGTTCTTTCAAAGAAATGATTATGGAAATGAGTCCATCTGAAATCACCGTAAAGGAACTCTCTGACCGAGCTATGATCCATAGAAAAACCTTTTACTTGCACTACACTTGTATACAAGCTCTTTTCGAAGATATGGTGCAGGATATAGCCAACGCTTATTATGAAAAGATAGATACGATTCCTGCGGATATGCCAATGAAAGAAGTCAATCGCGTATTCTTTGAATATTTCAGTAATGCTGAGCCATATGTAGAAAGACTTATTTGTGCTCCAGAATACGAAGAGTTCTTTGATAAAACTTTACGTGTAAAGCTTATGCAACATAACCGCAAAAGACATAATCCATATTCTTATCTTCCTCAAGAAGAGCAAAATATCATCAATATTTTTCTCACCAAAAGTTCAAACAATATGTATAGGCAATGGGTTATTGATGGCAAGAAGATCCCGCTTAAGCGCATCATAGATTTGACAGGAGAGCTTTTGACACAGGGAATACAAAATCTAGCAAAGTAAAAGTTAGATAAATCAAGATGATTTTGAAAAGTAGTAATTGAAATATTTTATTAAAACCCCAGTAAATTTATTCAATCTACTGGGGCAAATAAATTTTTATTGCTAAATAACTTAGGCAATTAATCAAGTAATTTAGCTGGATTATGCTTAATAAGCTTATCTATAGTTTCCAAACTTACACCTTTTTGCATTAAAAGGGATACAAATACAGTCGGAACAAAAATAAAGCCATTACCTCCGTTTTTAGTCCACATTTGCTTTAAAAAAACATCATGAGACAAAACTATTTGCTCCTCATAACCTTGTTTAATTAAATTATATACATTTTGCACTGTCTCAAAAACGCTTGGACCAACTCCCTCTTTAGGGAAAGATATATCTTGCGCAATCATATCAAACTCGATAAAAACACCTCTATCAAGCAATCTCTTTTGATAATCAAAATCATCCCCTGATGGATCGGAATGAGCTAATGATATTTTTGCTGGATTAACCCCCATTTCATCTATCATTATATCTAAGACTTCATCTCCATAACGAAGCCAACCTGGCATATGAATATTGACACTAACATGGGGATTTAATTTTTGTGCAATCGCGCCAGCTCTTAAATTATTTTTCTCACCTGCTGTAAATTTTGGTGATACACCAAGCTCACCTATAAGACCTGCTTTAATGTCTGTACCGTCAATACCCACATTAAGATCGTGATCATATTCATAAGCTATAACATCAGCTTTGCGCAATAATTTATCTTCAGTCTCAAACTTAGATAAATAATAACCTGTTGAAGCAATTACATTTAGGTTCTTTTTTACTGCAACCTCATGAATTTTTTTGATATTTCTGCCAATAGATGCAGAGCCTGTAGCCTCAACTATGCTCTTACCACCAATTTCGATAAACTTACCAACCTCAAAACACACATCATCCACATCTTTCTTTGACATATTGTCTTTATTGCAATATGGATCGTAACGTAAGCCATAAGCTATATCAGGACTTACCCTTTTATTGGCAATAAATTTTGAGTACGGATAAAAAGGTTCATCTACACAACCTGACAAGTCATTAAAAAAATGCTCATGTACAAGACAAATACCAAGTTTATCAGCACTTACCAAGCCTGTAACTGTTTGAACAAAACCTTGCATAATAACCTCTATTCTTAAGCAACTTTAAGATCTAAACGTTCATCTTTAGCAGGAATTGCAGTTACAATTGCGCCTGCTAAAGCAAATAAGGTTCCAACAATAGTTACTAAGTAAACAGTATTACCTAAAGCCGGGATCGCCAGATCAATTAAAACAGAACCTAATAATTGACCTGCAGTAGAAGCTACACCTAAAAGCAATAAACCAATCCCTCTAACTAATAAAGCCATTAAAGCAATTGATGCTAATCCCAAAGGTCCACCTAGATACATCCACCATTGAGAAGGAAGGTCAAAACTTACATAGCCTAAAGCCATACGAATTACTAAAGCTGTGGTAAGTACAGTAAAGCCTACAATAAAGTTCCAAGTAATAGCCACTAACATAGAGCCTGTAGCTTCGCCCACAGCAGAATTTCCTGCAGGTTGCCATCCTGCTAAAAGACCTGCTAAGAATGGCAAAATTGCTAAAATTAAGACCTGCGGAGATGACCATTGCGGGATTACTACAAAAACAGTAGCGATAATGGCTAAAAGAGCTCCTGTTATTCTTTGTAGAGTAAAAGCTTTCTTCTCCTTAACTCCTATACCAAATCTGTCACAAAGTAAACCTGATAAAATCAATGCTGAAATAAGTGCTGTTTGAAAGGTTGCTACACCTAACTGATGAGCCGATGCACCCTCAGAAAAGACCACCATAGCGCCACATAAACCGGCAAACCAATTCCATAAAGGAATCTTTCTGCTCTTAATAAGATTTGGAATTGAAGCGAACTGCTCTCGTGTAGATTTCCTTGATATAAGGATGAAGAACATCACTATAAGACCGCTTGCAAATGAGATTACTGCACAAGCATTACGGCATTGTAAAAGAAAAGGATAGCACGCAGAAGGGTACTTTTTCCCAC
>URKL01000212.1 GCA_900548485.1 uncultured Succinatimonas sp. | reverse complement strand
CTTTAGCAAGGGGAGGAAGTCAAAAGACTGATTGGTAAAAATCCTAATATTTGAGCATATTAGGCTCAGCTTATTTATATAAAAAAATTTTTTTTAAAGCTATATGCAAAATTAAGCATAAGACATTGAAAAGTACGATACTAGCTCCTGTTGGTGTGTCTAAGATATAGGAGGTAATCAGTCCCAAAATAAAGCAAATAACAGCTATAAAAGCAGCATAAATTACAGATTTAAGAAAAGAGGAAAAAATCCGCATGGAGGTTAAAGCTGGTAAAACAATTAAATTTGAAATTAACAAAGCACCCATCATACGCATGCCCAAAACAATGATAATCGCCATCATTAAAGCGAGAGCTAAATTTAAAGCTTTTACATTAACACCTGAAACCTTAGCAAAATTTTCATCAAAGGTAATGGCAAAGATTTTGGGATAAAGACAAATATATAGGGCAATAATTACAATACATAGACTTATAGTTAAGAGACAATCTTCTTTATCTATACCTAAAATACTGCCAAATAAAAAGCTATTAACATCAGTATTCATGCCATCTGCTATAGATAAGATCATCACGCCAATTGCAAGAGCTGTTGTTGAAATTAAAGCAATTGCCGCATCAGAGTGAATTTTTTTTGGGCTTAAGTTTAAGATAATAAAAGCACTTAAGATTACAATCGGCATTGATACTAAAAGTGGGGCGCTATTTGTTGCAGCCGCTACGGCTAAAGAAGCAAAGCCCACGTGCGATAAACCATCTCCTATCATTGCATAGCGTCTTAATACTAAGGGAATTCCTAAGATAGCAGCGCTTATAGCAATTAAAACTCCAGCAAAAGCTGCTCTTTGCATAAATGAATAGGAGAACATTTCAAGCAATTCGTTCATCTATTCCCCCAAAAATGCTGACATATAGCCTCATTTTGGTAATCCTTAAAGGAGCCAAAAAATTTTTGACCACGATCTAAATGCAAAATATGTTGACAGTTATGCAAAGAATTAAAGTCATGGCTTATCATAATGATAGTTAAGGCCAAATTTTTATTGATTTTTTGTATTGTTTCATAAAGCTTTTGTGAGGCATTAACATCAAGTCCGGCGTTAGGCTCATCTAAAATGAGCATATCTTGACCTGCACATAAGGCTCTGCCTAAAAGGACTAAACGCTGTTGTCCTCCAGATAAATTGCGATAGCATTCATGCTTAATTTTTATAAGATCTAAAAATTCCATGATAGAGGCGATCTTTTTTTTAGCATTAGCTTTATAAAAAGGTAACCAGCCTAAGGTATTTAAACAGCCTGAGCTTATAACCTCATAAACAGATGCCGGAAAATCAGAACTTGTTAGGTTGTGTTGAGCTAAATAACCACATTTTAGGCGTTCTTTGGCATACATAATGCTCCCAGATAAAGGTTTAATTTGGGAGGTTAAGGTTTTTACTAATGTAGATTTTCCAGCTCCATTAGGGCCTACAATACCTAAAAAATCACCTTTGGCAATTTCAAAGTTAAGATCGCATAAAATTGCATTGTGATCGTAACCGGCCTTAAGATCTGTTACCTTTATAAATGTCATGGTAAACCTATCAATTTAGTGCTTTTTTAAGAGTTTCTAAGTTATTTTCTAAAAGCTCAATCATTTCTACTTTATTTTGATATTGTTCTTTTGAAAGATTATGACAGGCATTAAGAGTTAAGACTTCACTATCAGTTTCAGAGGCAATAGTATTGGCTAATTTTAAAGCAGAAAACTCTTGTTTTATAACGTAGTGAATTTTTAGTTCTTTGACCTTTTCGATTAAAAAGCTGATGGTTTTGGCTGAGGCTTCAGTATCCTCAGCACAGCCTGAGAAGGCTGCATAATAATTAAGACCGTAATCATGAGCAAAATATAAAAAAGGGAATCTGTCAGCAACAATAATAATTTTTCGTTGAGAAGATTTTATAAGATCTTGAAATTTTTGATCGAGTTGCGCAAATCTCTCTGAATATGCTTGAGCATTTTTATGATAAAAATCTTTATTGTTAGGGTCGATCTCTGAGAGTTTTTGAGCGATTACTTTTAAAAGCTTGATATTATTTTTAGGTGCAGTCCAAACATGCTCATCAAAGGCAATCTCATGTTCATGATGGTGGTGATTTTCTAAGGTATGCTCGAAAGCTAAACTCTCCTTTAAAGGATCAATGCATTCAAGCATGGATAAGCTATTTATATTGTTACTCATAGCTTTTAATAGACGTCTTATCCATTCATCATTTTCACCACCTATATAGAAAAAAAGATCGCTTTTTTCAATAGATGCTATATCTCTTGGGGTAGGTTCAAAACTATGGGCATCAGCACCAGGTTTTAATAAAACCTGAATATTAGCTTTATCTTTAGCTACATGAAATACGAGATCGTAGGCAGGATAATTAGTAGTGACAATGTTTAAAGCAAAGGCTTTTGGCATTAGCCAAAAAATACAAAAAAGGGGAAGGAGTTTAAAAATAAACTTCATTTTATAAATTCTCTTTTTTATGACCACAACTGCTGCAAATACCAAATAAAACTGTACGTTTTGAGGTTAAAGAAAAGTTGTGATGAGTTAATACATGCTCTTTGAGATGATTTAGTTCAGAACAATGCAGTGGTGTGAATTTACCGCAAATTTCGCATTTTAAGTAAAAAGGTTCATTTAAATGGTTATCATCGCCTTTATAAACAAATAAAGAGCAACGCGGCCCGCCTTTACCTGGATTTTTGACAACAATTCCCTCTGAGATTAAGGCCTCTAATTGTCTGTAGACTGTAGCAAGACTAATGGAAACGCCTAAATCTTTAAGTTTTAGTAAAATTTGGTTTGCGCCAAGTTCTTCATTCTTGTGTTCTTTGAGTAAGGACAATAATTTATCGTGTTGTTTTGTTTGATAACCTAAGGACATAAGATACTCTGAAATTTGCGAGGCTTCTCAAATGCAAAATCATTTTCCTGCTAAATCAATATGCTGTCAAGATCTCAAGTTTTTTTTGGTATGGATGCAATAAATGTTATGTGCCTTAAATAAGCTTTTTAGATGGTATATTTTGAAAAAAATAATGATAAAAATAATCAAGAGATACTTTGTGATATTATTAACAAAAATCTTCAATCAAAACAGTAGTGAAATTTCATGTTAAGTTATCGTCACGGTTTTCATGCCGCCAATCATGCAGATATATTAAAGCATATGATTTTGTGTCTCTTATTAAGAGCATTGAATCGTAAGGATAAACCTTATTCCATTATTGATACCCACGCAGGTAGCGGTATTTATAATTTAAATTCCGCTATGTCTTTAAAAAATCAGGAATTTAGAAGTGGTATTCGGAGAATTACCGATAACAAAGGCCTAAAAAAGATTGTGCCGGAATTTTTTGAGGTTTTAGAGCAATTAAGAGGTGTAGATGAGAATGCCTATCCAGGTTCTCCTTATTTCAGTGCCTCTTTGATGAGAGATTTTGATAAATTAACTTTAATTGATTTACATCCAACTGAGTTTGAAAACTTAAGACGTAATTTCCGCAGAGATGAGCGTATCAATATTCAAAATCGCGATGGTTTAGAAGCCTTTGGGGCAATCTTACCTCCAACTCCTAGACGCGGTATGTGTTTTATTGATCCTGCTTATGAGGAAAAAAATGATTATCATGCTTTAGTTAGAGCTTTAAAAGTTGGTTTGAGTCGTTGGAGTACGGGTATTTATGTAGTTTGGTACC
>URKL01000211.1 GCA_900548485.1 uncultured Succinatimonas sp. | reverse complement strand
GTAGTAATATCTAGCAGTAGGAATCCCCTTGCTTTAGCAAGGGGAGGAAGTCAAAAAACTGTCAACCTTCAAAATTTCACCTTTAAGGCTTTTTCCTTCTTGATTTATAC
Organism: uncultured Succinatimonas sp.; assembly: GCA_900548485.1. Taxonomy (GTDB): domain Bacteria; phylum Pseudomonadota; class Gammaproteobacteria; order Enterobacterales; family Succinivibrionaceae; genus Succinivibrio. The sequence goes on along the minus strand of URKL01000211.1, from coordinate 3,633 downwards.
GTTCGACTAAGGGAGGAAAGTTATTTGCCATTTTTATTCCTTAAGTTTTTATAAAATTTAAAAATTCTCATCTAAAAATAATTGTTTAGTTTGAAGTCCTACCCTTGCTTTAGCAAGGGGATTACTACTGTTGATATTATTATCTAGCTTCAGTGCTTTTGCAGTACTGACTTTTTTTAGTTTTCACTTCCTGCTGGCATTTTTTGAATTTATCTTTAAAAAGTTGCAATTTCTAAATTAGTCCATTTTTAAAAAGGCATTAAAAGCTTGCTAATTCGTAAAAAGAATTATCCGACTATACGTTAAAATCTTTTTAGGACAGCACTATTGTCTTCAGCTTATTTTACTGGTAGTTGCGGAGGTTAATCTATTTCAATTATTAGGCAATACAGAACAGCAGATCCCAAGAGATTATAAAAATTTCATTTTTTCTAAGCATTCTTCTGCATCCTTAAACTTAAATACGAGGTTTTGGGTGCCTAAATTTGATAAAGAGTTGAGACGGCTTTTTGTAATGAAGAGTGATTTGCAATAGCAATTAGGTAGCGGAATTGGGGGTAAAGTCAAGATATTTTCTTATAATATAGTTATTTAATAACCTAATGTAGTAAGCTTTTTTTGTAAAACAAGAGTAATTTTGTAGTAATTTATAATTTGTTTTTTTTATCATACTTAACACGATTTTAGCTTAAAAGCTCTTGAAGAATATCATCTTTAGGCGTACAATATTGCGTCTAGTACCACTTGTAGTGGTAATATTCTGGTTAAATATAGCAAGCGGGGGATGTTCTCCGCAGTTTTTTAAGAAAATTTAGGAGACAGCAATGGCAGTTCAACAGACTCATAAGTCCCGTTCACGCCGTGACATGCGTCGTTCCCATGATGCTTTATCAGCGATGCAGTTATCGGTTGATCCCAATTCCAAAGAAGTTCATATTCGTCACAATATGACTCCGAACGGATACTATCGTGGTGAGAAGTTAAACCTCACCCCGGCCAAGGTCGAATCTGGTAAGTAATCCGGCTTTTTAAATTTTATTAGTCAGGCAATGGTGGTATTAAATAATACTGACTTTGATACCTGAACTTTCTGGAGATAGGGCGTTATGGCAAAACATAACGCCCTTTTCAATACCTTGAAAGCAAATTCTATTACTATAGCTCTTGATGGTACCGGTGGTGATAACCGTAGTACTAAAAATGTAGTCGGTGCAGTGCGTTTTGCGCTGGCTATGAACCCGTTAATCCATTTGATTGTTTTTGGTTCAACAGAACTGCAACAGGATTTAGCTCGTTCTGGTATCAATCAAAAAAGCTATACCTTCCGTTTAGCACCACAATCAATACCTCAAGATGAATCTCCACGACGTGTTTTAAGTGGTTATCGCCATGCAGCCATGAGGCAGGCCATTTTAAGTGTAAAAAATGGTGAAGCAGATGCTGTGGTATCTGGTGGTGGTACAGGTCCTTTAGTAGCTTTATCACGTCATATTTTAGGTACAATAGGCTCTATGCGTCCAGCTCTTGCGGCAAAAATCCCCGCAGGTGTTGGTCGTTTCTCTATCATGCTTGATTTAGGCGCTAATGCTAGTTGCAAGATTGAGGATATGCATGATTTTGCAATTTTAGGTAGTGCTTATGCAAAGGTTGCTTTAAATTGTGATAGTCCTAGAGTTGCTATTTTAAATGTAGGTGTAGAGCGTAATAAAGGACCTTCTCAGATTAGATCTTTACGTGACCTTTTAGATGCAGATCGTAGTTTGTATTTTCAAGGATATGTTGAGGCTAATCATTTATTTTCAGGTGATGCTGATGTTATTGTTACTGATGGCTTTACCGGTAATGTCGCCTTAAAAGCTGCAGAAGGTGTGGCAAGTATTTTTGCTAATGGACCTGGTTTAAAACGTTATTTGGCTAAAATGGCATGGCCTGATTGGTTATTACCTTGGCAATATAATGGTTCACCTTTATTAGGTGTTAATGGTATTGTGGTAAAAAGTCACGCTAGTGCTGGTGATGAAGCTTTAGCTGTAGCTATGGTTGAAGCGGCTAATGCTGTAAGCGTTGATTTAGCTTCACAAATGACATCTTTGTCAAAAAGAGCGAAATAAGAGCAAGCTAATCTCTTTATTTAGATTATTTTTGCTAAAATAATATATTGTGTCAGACTAGATAATTGAGGATCTTCTTTGTTTACCAAAATTCTTGGAACCGGCGGCTATCTGCCGCAACAGGTGCGTACCAATGCTGATTTGGAACGCATGGTGGATACTTCCGATGCGTGGATTATGGAGCGCACCGGCATCAAAGAAAGACGAATTGCAGCTACCGATGAAACCGTCGCTTCAATGGGTGCAATTGCCGCTAAAAAAGCCATTGAGGCTGCTGGTATTGAGAGCTCTGAAATCGACCTCGTTATCTGTGCGACTACAACTGGTGATAAAGCCTTCCCGTCATCGGCTGTTGAAATTGCCGGTATGCTTGGTATTAACGGTGTTGCAGCCTTCGATTTAGCCGCAGCTTGCGCAGGTTTTAGTTATGGCTATTGTCTAGCGCATTCGATGATCATGTCAGGTCAGGCTAAAAAAGTTTTAATTATAGGTTCAGATATGATGTCTAGAGCCTGTGATCCTAATGACAGATCAACTATCATCCTCTTTGGTGATGGTGCAGGTGCTATGGTCTTAGGAGCCTCTGATACTGAGGGTACTTTAGCAGTCCATATGTCATCTGAGCCGCAATTTGGCCCATTATTGTCTTTAAAGAATCCTCCGCGTGGAGGCAATGGCAATGATTGCTATTTATTCATGAAGGGCAATGATGTTTTCAAACATGCTGTAGTTTCATTAGCAAAATTAGTCACTAAAACCTTAGAGCTTGCTAATCTTAAAGATGAGGATTTGGATTTTTTAGTTCCTCACCAGGCTAACTTACGTATTATTACTGCAACAGCTAAAAAATTACATTTAGATATGTCTCAGGTAATTGTAACCCTAGATAAGCAGGGTAATACCTCTTCAGCTTCTGTAATTTTAGCTTTAGATGAAGGTATTCGTTCAGGTCGCATTAAGCGTGGTGATATTCTTTTATTAGAGTCATTTGGTGGTGGCTTCACCTGGGCCTCTGCTTTAGTTCGCTATTAAATCGATTTTTATAACTAAAAGCGCTCCGGCGCTTTTTTTAAGGAGCAATCATGAAAAAATATGCAGCCGTATTCCCAGGACAGGGTTCTCAATCTGTTGGAATGTTTAAAGACTTTATGGATGATCCTATCGTTGCTAAAACCTATGCTGAGGCTTCTGAGGCTTTAGGTTATGACATGAAGGATGTAACTTTAAATGGTCCTGAGAGCGAATTAAATCGCACTGAGGTAACTCAGCCTGCTATTTTAACTGCATCTATTGCCGCTTTTCGTGCTTTAACTGAAAAGTGCGGTGCCCCTTGCGCAGTTGCAGGTCACAGCTTAGGTGAGTATTCAGCCTTAGTTGCAGCCGGTGTTTTAGATTTTGCTGATGCTTTGCGTTTAGTACGTTTACGTGGTCAAGCTATGCAAGAGGCTGTACCTGTAGGCAAAGGCGCTATGGCTGCTGTATTAGGTATTGATGATGATGTCATTGTTGAGGTTTGCAAGCA
>URKL01000210.1 GCA_900548485.1 uncultured Succinatimonas sp. | reverse complement strand
GGAAAAATTGACCGTAAATATATGGCTCATTACATTGATTCTGGGTCTCTTTGTTGTAGAAGTAATTGCACGTTTGTGTGGAACTATTCCTTATGAATTAGTTTGCCATATCATGCCACGTGTGAGTGTAGAGTTTAATTAAAAAATAAGGCATGTTTTGGTTGTAATCTCAATAAGTTAAACATGCCTTATTCTCATTCTTTATCTAATCTTGTTATACAAGATTAGAAAATAGAGGGTATAATTAGTCTACAAAGCGCATAGATAAATCTAAAGCTTTTATATTTTTAGTTAAAGCGCCAACAGAGATAAAATCTACACCAGTTTCGGCGAAGCGACCGATGGTATCAATATTAACATTGCCAGAAATCTCTAATTTAGCACGGTGATCATTTATCTTAACTGCATCTAACATCATTTGATAGTCAAAATTGTCAAGCATGATAATATCAGCGCCAGCGGCAATGGCGGTTTCTAACTCTTCTAAGTTTTCAACCTCTACCTCAACTTTAATACCAGGATTTAATTTTTGAGCTTTTTCAACAGCTTGAGGAATACCTCCACAGGCAATGATATGGTTTTCTTTAATTAGATACATATCAAAAAGGCCCATACGGTGGTTGTGTCCACCACCACAAGTTACAGCATATTTTAAAGCGGTACGTAAACCTGGGATGGTTTTTCTAGTATCTAATAAAGAGCAGTTAGTGTGAGCGATAGCTTTAGCATAAGCATTAACTGCAGTAGCAACACCTGATAAGGTTTGTACAAAGTTTAAAGTGGTACGTTCAGCAGTCAACATGACCTGAGCATTACCTTCAATTTCAAAGAGCTCTTGATTGGCAATAACAGTATCGCCATCATTAACTAAAAATGTTAATTTAACATCTGCATTTAATTGACGATAAACCTCTTCAACCCAAGCTTTACCGCAAAAAACACCATCTTCACGGGTAATAACTCTGGCTTTAGAAATAGTATTAGGGTCAATCAAGGATGCGGTGACATCTCTCTTAGCATCAGCAATACCACCTAAATCTTCTTTTAAAGCCATATTAACAGTAGTTTTTATATCTTCTAGATTCATCATTTTTTTTTGACCTCGTGTAAAATATGCCCTATTTTAGCAAAAATAGACAGAAGACTAGGTAAAAGGTTGTCAATAATCTTTTATTTATGCCGGAAGCGCCCCGCATTTTGTTATAATCTTATGTTCATATAGTCATAAAATGGATAAATAAAAGTGCTCGAGACAATTTCATTAAAAGAACGCCTATCGCAATTGCGCCAACGAGCAGATGCGCTTAGGGGGTATCTTTGACTTGCAGGCAAAAACAGAGCGTCTTGAGGAGGTAAATGGCCTTCTTGAAGATCCTGAGCTTTGGAATGATTCTGATAAAGCCTCTCAATTAGGTAAAGAACGTCAGTCTTTGACTACCATTGTAGACAGTTTTAAACATATCTACTCTCTTTTTGACGATATTATTACTTTAGAGGAAATGTCTAAAGAAGATGGTGATATTGATGCACATAATGAAGCTTTAGCTGAAACTGATTCTCTGGAAAAAATTTTAGAAAATTTAGAACTAGAAAGAATGTTTTCTGGAGAACATGATAACAGCCCCTGTTATATGGATATACAATCAGGCTCTGGTGGCACTGAGGCTCAGGATTGGGCTGAAATGATTATGCGTATGTACATTAAATTTGGTGAAAAGCATGGTTTTAATGTCACTGTTACAGAATGCTCAGATGGCGAAGTTGCGGGTATAAAGTCTGCAACTATAAAGTTTGTAGGTGATCATGCCTATGGTTGGCTTAGAACGGAAACCGGAGTACATCGTTTAGTCCGAAAATCTCCGTTTGATTCTAATAATAGACGTCATACCTCATTTTGTTCGGCATTCGTTTATCCGGAGATTGATGACAATATTGAGATTGAAATCAATCCCGCTGATTTGCGTGTAGATGTTTATCGCTCTTCAGGAGCCGGTGGACAGCATGTTAATAAGACTGAGTCTGCAGTGCGTATTACCCATATTCCAACTGGTATTGTTGTTTCCTGCCAAAATGAACGCTCTCAATTCCAAAATCGTGACCAAGCCATGAAGCAATTAAGAGCGCGTTTGTACAATTTAGAATTATCTAAGCGTATGAGTGTTCAGCAAGCAATTGAAGATAGCAAAGCTGATATTGGCTGGGGAAGTCAAATCCGTTCATATGTTCTTGATGATGCTCGAGTTAAAGATTTGCGCACTGGTGTTGAGAACCGTGATACTCAAAAAGTATTAAACGGTGATTTAGATAAGTTTATTGAAGCGAGCTTAAAGTCAGGACTTTAGCTCAAATTATAGGAAGATTGTAAATGACACAAGAAACTTTAGCTACAACAGAGAATCTGAATAATGTTATGGCAGATCGTCGCGTTAAGCTTGATGCTTTACGTGCTCAAGGTCAGGCTTATCCAAATGATTTTCATCGTGATGCTATCTCCTCTGATATTTTTGCAGCTTGCAAGGATTTAGATAATGAGGCTTTAGAAGCTCAAAAGCATACCTATACCATTGCCGGTCGTGTAATGACTCGTCGTATTATGGGTAAAGCTTCCTTTGCAACCTTACAGGATATGGGTGGTAAGATCCAGATTTATGTTGCCCGTGATAATTTACCTGAGGGTGTTTATCAGGATGTTTTCAAAAAGTTAGATTTAGGCGACATTATTGGTGTAACTGGTTTTGCTTTTAAGACTAAGACTGGTGAGTTGTCTTTGCATGTTTCTGCTTTGCGCCTTTTAGTTAAGTCCTTACGTCCTTTACCTGAGAAGTACAAAGGATTAACCGATCAGGAGGCTCGTTGCCGTCAGCGTTACTTAGACTTGATTGCAAATGAGGATTCTCGTCGTGCTTTCCAAATTCGTACAAAGATTGTTTCTTTTATTAGAAAGTATATGGATGAACACATGTTCATGGAAGTTGAAACTCCGATGATGCATGTAATTCCTGGTGGAGCTAATGCTAAGCCTTTTGTAACTCATCATAATGCTTTAGATATTGATATGTATCTGCGTATTGCTCCGGAGCTTTACTTAAAGCGTTTAGTTGTAGGTGGTTTCGAGCGCGTATACGAAATTAACCGTAATTTCCGTAATGAAGGTATTGATGTTCGTCATAATCCTGAATTCACTATGATGGAATTCTATATGGCTTATCACGATTATCATGATTTGGTAGATTTCACTGAAGATCTCTTCAAGCAAATGGCTTTATACGTTTTAGGTACTACCAAGGTTCATTATGGCCGTGAGGGTGAAGAGGGCTTAGATCTGGATTTTGCTCAGCCTTTTGATCGTCTTACCATGAAGGAATCCATTGTTAAATATGGCAATGGTATCACTATGGAAGATTTAGAGGATGAGGAGCGTTGCCGTAACCTTTGCAAGAAATTACATATTGAGCTTATGGAAGGCTGGACCTTAGGTCACTATATCACAGCTTTATTTGATGAGTTAGTAGAGGCAAATCTGCAACAACCTACCTTTATCACTAGTTATCCAGCAGAGGTTTCTCCTTTAGCCCGTCGTAATGATCAAGATCCTAACTTTACCGATCGTTTTGAATTCTTTATCGGTGGTCGTGAGATCGGCAATGGCTTCTCAGAGTTAAATGATCCTGATGATCAAGCAGGACGTTTCCATCAGCAAGCTGAGGCTAAGAAGCATGGTGATGACGAAGCTATGTATTACGATGATGATTACATCACTGCTTTACAGCATGGCTCTTATGG
>URKL01000209.1 GCA_900548485.1 uncultured Succinatimonas sp. | reverse complement strand
GGTCTTAATACTCTCCATGGCCCATAAGCCACGCTCATAAGCTCCCCTATCGACATAGAGATCTAATTTAATATTACGCCCTGACTTAGTTTTAAATTCAGAACTTATGATATCGAAAGTACCCGCAACTAAAGCAAACAAGTATGACGGCTTTGGAAATGGATCTTCCCAAATTGCATAAGCCCTACCATCTTTCTCACCACTTTCAACCAAATTACCGTTAGATAATAAAACTCCACAACCATATTCAGGGGCAATAATAGTCACACGATAACGAGCTAATACATCAGGTCTATCTAAAAAATAAGTAATACGACGGAAACCTTGAGGTTCGCATTGAGTGCAATAAGTACCATTGGACTTATATAATCCCATAAGTTCTGAATTACCAGAAGGATCTATAACATTAGAAATTTGCAATTCAAATTCGTCAGGAACATTAGGAATTATTAAAGAGTCGTTTTCTTTACGGTACTTACACGGAGAACCATCTAAAGCTACAGATAAAAGCTCTAAATCCTCACCATCTAAAACTAAACTCTTGTATTTATCTTCAGTAAGTCTCTTATAGCGGACCACACTTTTTACAACAGTAGCCTCCTCGGCTAATTCAAAAGTAAGATCTACGCTTAAAGCTGTAAAATCAGGAGCTTTATAGTCAAGACGACGTTTAGGCTTGTAGTTTTTAATCTTTTCCATGCTTACACTCATTTACACTGAAAACCCGACAAAAGTCGGGTTCATAAAAAATTATAGGTTTGAAGTCTTGTTTTGCGGAGGACTAAAACGCTGAAAAATCGATATCTGAGATTTTCCCTTAGGATTTACTGGAACAGCATGTCCTAATTGCTTAGCAAAATCAGAGGTAATATTTACTGTTTCATTTAAGATCGGATCATCAAATTCAAAATCCTCAGGTAAATCCTTTAGTTTTGCAATTTGTGGTTTACCCATAATCTTAAGTCGAGTATTAACCTCTTCAAGCTTAATCTTGTCCTCATTTTCAGTTATTTGCTTGCGATCTTGATAATTTACGGTAATGAAATTAGAAGATTTAAGCTTCAAATAACGCTCCATCTCGTTTTTCAAAATCTTAAACTCAACATTGTCCTTTGTACGCTCCTTGAAATTATTTTCAAGTGTAGGCATAAAAGCATCAAGATTTAAGTATTGCTCATAAGATGCCGCTGAAATCTTATCCCAATCTAAAGCATTAGGTTCTGTGCGTTCACCAAACTCTCTATCATCAACTAAAGTAGGCATCTTAATATCTGGGCTTACACCACGTAACTGTGTTGAGCCTCCATTGATGCGGTAAAACTTAGCAATAGTATAATGAATAGATCCCATATCATCAGAAGCTAAATCATAAAGACGATTTAAAGGACGATTTTGCTGTACTGTACCCTTACCAAAAGAGGTATCTCCGACAATGATCGCACGACCATAATCACGTAAAGCAGCAGCCATAATCTCTGAACTTGAAGCACTTAAACGATTGATAAGTACTACTAAAGGCCCTCTATAGGAAATTGATTCATCTATATCCTCATAAGGAGCTTCATTTCCTTGCACATCTCTAACTAAAACTACCGGACCTTTATTGATAAAAAGACCTGTTGTGCTAACAGCCTCAGGTAAAAGACCACCGCCATTATTACGCAAGTCAATAACAATGCCTTTAACATTCTCTTTTGAGAGCTTGTTTAATTCACGTTCTACATCTAAATGCAGATCGGTATAAAAACTTGAAATGGTTAATACACCTATCTTAGAGCCATCTTTAGCGGTTTTAACTACGCCTTTAGCTTCGCGATCTTGAAGACGGATTTTATCTCGTGCTAAGGTTACGTTAAAGCTCTTAGCATTAGCGCCTTCACCACGCTCAATCTCTAAAGTAACTTCCGAGCCTTTAGGTCCTTTAATCTTCTTTACAACCTCATTTAAACGCCAACCTATGATGTCATCGTAGCTTCCATCTTGTTGACGTACACCTGTAATACGGTCGCCTGCTTTCAATTTTTTAGATTTTTCCGCAGGTGATCCTGGTAGTAAGGAATTTATCTTTGTAAACTCATCTTCTTGCATTAAGACAGCTCCAATACCTTCTAGTGATAAATTCATATCATCATTGAAACTATCAGAAGCCTCAGGGCCTAAATAATTGGTATGAGGATCTATGGCTGTTGCAAAAGAGTTTTCAAAAATAGAAAAAGCATCTTCTGATTCACTCTGACCTAAACGACTTAAAGCGGCTTCATAACGACGTTGCAAGCGCTTTTTAGCCTCTTCCTCAGTCTTATCATTTAAAAGCTGATTTACATAATCATTTTTAATTTCAGAAGACCAGAGCTTTTGTAATTCTTCAGGAGTTGACGCAAAAGCACTTTTACTTCTATCAATGGCAATTTGCTCATTGGTAGAAACATCGATATCTTTCTTTAAAGCCTCCAAGAAGTACTCATACTTCTTAAAACGTTTACGCAGAGACTCATTATATAAATGATAGGGATATTTAAGGTCACATTTGGAAATAGCGTTTAAAATGCGACCTCTATTATTATAAATAGAGTCAACTTCTTGTTGAGTATATAAACTACGGCCGTAATCTAGAAATGACAAAAAACGGTCAATTACCTTATCTGCAAAAGCATCATCGATATTAACAATCTTATAATGTTGCCTTGTAAAATAACCACCAATGCGTGAACAGGCAGTCATATGACGATCTAAGGGTGCTAAGAACGGTAGTTCATCATAAGTTGGCACAACTAAACGTGCCGAGGCAACAGAACCTGAGAATGCACAAAAGCAAACTAAGGCTAAAACAACTGATTTACGCACCGTAGCGCTACTCCAGAATAATTATTTATTTACTGCAGGTAATAAGATGCGATCTACTTTGCAGCTAATAGTCATACCTGTTAATAAAGTAACAGAAACGGTATCACGAACAGCATCTTCAGCTACAGTACCACGGACAAAATGACGCTCACCGCTCAATACTAAAACCTGACGGCCTTTCTTTAAGTCAGAAATCTCAGGCTTTGTACCATTAATCTTAAACTGTTGACGTTTAGGAGCAGCCTTTTTGTGGTTGTTCTTAAAATTCTTATCGTTTTTCTGAGTATTTTGAGGCTTAGGACGATTAGCTTTACGCTTGTCATTGATTTCTTTAAAACGATCTTTAGCGAATTTTGCATGCTCTGCAGTTACAACTTCAACATCGTTACCTTCTAAATCAATACGAGCTGCACCTTCTTTTAAAGAATAGAGATATCTTAAGCGAGTGGTGTATAGACGTAAGGCAGCACGAACCTTAGAAATGGATAAACCTTCATGGGAAGGAACAGCGGCTTTTAGATCGTCAAAAATACCGATTTTCAAAGGACGGCAATCGCCTTCTTTGATAAAAGCTTTAGGGAAATACTTATACAATAAGTCTAAAGTTTCCTTTACGTGTTCAAAATGAGAACCATCAGCTACAGCTTCGGCTTTTTCGGTATTAGTATTTTGTGCTACAGCTTCTTCAGTTACAGTAGCATTTTTGATATCTTGGGTTTCCACATGAAACTCCTTTCATAAAAAATAAAACGAATCTAAAAGCTTGTTAGGCCTTTAAGGTATAGTCTATAAATGCAATTAGTTTATACCATATTGCAAAAAATATCAGCAAAAAACATTGTTTTGACTTCCTACCCTTGCTAAAGCAAGGGGATTCCTACTGCTTAGATTACTACCTAGCTTCAGTTCTTTCGCAGTGCTGACTCTTTTGAAAGTTCACTTC
>URKL01000208.1 GCA_900548485.1 uncultured Succinatimonas sp. | reverse complement strand
CACACTACATCCTCGCACTGAAGTACGAGGTTTTGTGTGCCCAAAATTTGATAAAATTTTGTATGAGATTTTTGACGGGTATGCTCTAAAGTCAATTCCAACTTTTTAAAATAAGTTTATTAAAATCAGGATGAGCTACAAGTTTGTCATTAGGATCGATTGCATAGCGGTGATTGCATAAAAGCAACATCGGCAGATCGTTGATGGTATCTCCATAGGCAAAAGATTCGCTCATATCGACCCCATTATCTTTTATAAATTCTTTAATGCGGATAACCTTACCTTCTTGATAGGGTACTAAACCGCTTTGCTTTCCAGTAAGCACACCATCAATACGCTCCATAGGGGCTGCGATGATATTATCAATACCTAAACCTTTAGCAACATGTTCAACAAGATAATCCATAGTCGAGGTAACAATTACAGTGCAATCGCCTCTTTGTTTATGAAATTCAATAGCTTTTTTAGCACCAGGTTTAACATGCGGTAAAATTCTTGAGTTTACACAATCAGCTAAGAGCGCTTGTAAGTTATCTTTTTCAATACCAACTAAAGGCTCTACTGCAAAAAGTATGAATTGATTGATATCTAAAACGCCTTGAAAGAATAGTTCGCCATAGTGACGTAATTTTTGATAACGATCTTCTGTAGCTAACCCTTTATCAATCATATATCTGAGACTTAAATCGTTAGTATCTCCATCAATTAGGGTTCCATCCATATCAAAAAAAGCTACAGCCATTTAAATTTCTTCCTCTTTTAATAGTTCATAAACATCCTCGCCATCTAAGAAGCGCTGTGTTTCATCAATTTCTAAAAGCTCCTCAGGCGTAAAAGGACGATAAGCAAGTTCAGGGTCAACTTTGCCACTTACTACTAATAGTGAGCGTCGCATATCTTCATTTGGATAATCGAAGCGATAACGATAGGTAGTATAGGAGTTGTAATTGTGAGTGGTAACTTTATTGCGACTTACAAAACCACTTTGTATAAGTAAAGCACCTACTTCTTTACCGCTGGGGGTCATGTTGACAGACCAAGTGTGTAGCGGATCTTGACCATCCTTATCAAAAAGCCAATTTAAATTAAGTGAGCTGGCATTAAATAAATTCTTTAAAAAGCGATAATCACCTGTAGCTGAATAAGGATAGAGGGCTCCATAATTTGACATAGCATGACTTATACAAGCTGGGCACATAACCTCAACTAAATTATCGCTAAAGCAAAAACCGCCATAGCAAGAATCTAAAGCTTGCATATAATCTTCAGGACTTATATTAAAATCTTTTGCAATAGAGGCAATCTTTTCACTAAATAAAATCTGCACCTCATCTTGAGTAAGACCAAATAAACTCTCAAAACGGGGATCGTTGCTAATATCATTGACTAAGGGCAGACCTTCTGAGATCTCTGAAGCTAAAATAAATTTAATATGTCCTGTTAAAAGGCACCAGCTAACTTTATCTCCGGCATGTTTAATAGCGTTTAACATATCCAGATAGATGGAGATAGCCTCATTTTGATATTCAAGCGGCATTGAGGCTGCCACCATAAAAGGTAGATCGTAATTATCAATTACGATGACCGCAGGCTCTTTATGGCGTTTAGCTACAGCTGTAATTAAATTTGCAAAATAACCTTTAGGTGTTTGATAGGGCGTTATATGGCTTTCAATATGCTGATTCCAATATAACTGTTGAATTCTCTCGATAAGCTCATCGGCAAATTCGCGAGGAGTTTGCGCATTAAGATTTTTAAAATTTAAGGTAATAACGTGATGAATAGGAAGGCCTTTAAACTCATCGGTTAGGGAGAGTTTATCTAAAAAGCCACGATCACGACCGGTAAGTTTTTCAATAGCACTAGCGGCTAATGACAAACCAAAACCACGGGGACGAATCAAGAGATAAATATTAGGCGACGCAAAACGGGGTGAGTTTTCAAGCTCACAAAGTAATTCCAAAAGGCGTCGGGATTTGTCGATGTAAAGATAGTCCGAGAGGATGAGTTCCTGCAGACCAGCATACAGCGAACTGTGAGAGAGCATCATATAATTTATATCCTTCGGGCGGGGAACAGACCGACCGTATCGCGGTACCTTGAACGCTGATCCTGGCTGCTTCCTTCCGAACCTGACCAATTATACCAGTGACAAGTACGCGAGGACCAGCCTGTTCCCCATTGCGTAGGCTATGATACTGAAATTTTTATTAAAAGGCAAGATCTAGTAGGGTTTAGTAATAATTATGTCTATATATTTTTGCGCTTAAATTATAGACACTTTACACTTTCAAACTATTTGGGTAAATTTCAAGCTTGATTTAAGTGTGTCATACAGTCACAATGAGGCCTATGCAAAATAATCACTCAAAAGGCGTGCGCGTGCCTAAACGTGCTATTGATGGCGTCTTACTTTTAGACAAACCTAAGGGCTTATCCTCATCGCTAGCTTTAACTCGAGTCAGAGGTATGTTTAGAGCTGAAAAGGGAGGGCATACTGGAGCTTTAGATCCTTTAGCTTCAGGTCTTTTGCCTATTTGTTTAGGAGAAGCAGCCAAATTTTCAACCTATTTTTTAGAAGGTCGTAAAAGATATATTGCTACTGGCCGTTTAGGTATTGTGACTACTTCAGCTGATGCTGAGGGCGAGATTGTTGCCACCTCTGAGGTAGGAGATGCTTTATCTCATTTAAATGAGGTGGTTGAGCAATTTAAAGGTAAGATTATTCAGACTCCGCCTATTTATTCAGCTATTAAAGTATCAGGTAGACCTCTGTATAAATATGCACGTAAGGGGCAGGAGGTTGAGATCCCTAAGCGTGAGGTAGAGATCTATTCTTTAGATGTTAAAGAGGTGATTTCAGGCGAAGAGCCATCTTTTACCGTAGAGGTTTATTGCTCTAAGGGTACCTATATTCGCACTTTAATTGCTGATATCGGTAATGCTTTAGGTTGTGGTGCTTATGTCACTATGTTGCGGAGAATAGAGGTTCAAGGTTTACCAAAAAATGAAATGATTGGTCTTGAAGATCTACAAAATCTCTGTGACGGACGTGAAGATCTTGCTGATTTTACCCAATTAGATAAATTATTATTACCTGTAGATAAGGTTATGGAATGGCTTCCATGTTTAACTTTACAGCGTAAAGAAGCTTTAGATTTATGTCATGGCATCCGCTTGCGTGAGGATTTAGAGAGTGCGCAATTCTCAAGTGATCGTACACAGTATGATGGTCCTTGGCAGGTGCGTTGTGAGGGCGAATTCTTAGGTGTGGCTAGAGTTTTACATGGGTTCATTATTCCTGAGCGTATGATGTCTCATCCTATGGGAATCAATCAATAATGAAAAAATTTGTAATATTAGCATTAGCTACAGTTTGTGCTGTTGCTCTTAATGGTTGTAAAAATGATCCTACAGAGGCAACTGAAGAGAATTTTACAGTCGCCTTAGATAAGGTTCTAAATAAGACTAGTGTTAAGATTATAGGTCCGGGCATTATTATTGATGCCCAAAATAATATTTTTGCTCTAGAAGATCCTCATGCCAAAGCAAATGAAGGTAAACAGTATAAGGTTAAAGATGTTGAAGTTTACGATGCTTTAATTGATTACGCTAAAACCTTTGAAAAAGCTGGTGGCGTTGAGCTTAAAGAACAGGAATTTATTGCTCCAACCTTATTTGGTGAAGGAGAAAAAACTTACGGATATATTGTCAACTATAAAGACTTTCTTAAAAAGAGTCTGCAAGTTGTCGTTTTAGGTCTCCTTTTCTGGCAGTCATTAAAAAT
>URKL01000207.1 GCA_900548485.1 uncultured Succinatimonas sp. | reverse complement strand
GGGTAACCGAGATTAGTCGTAAACTTAATCTGGTTAAAAGTGGAACTTTTAGAATTTTAAACACCCTTAAAGACCGAGGTTTTATCTTTCAAAACCCGCAGACAAAAGCCTACGGTTTAGGGCTTAAATTTTATTTTGTAGGAGCCGAGGTTTTATCTAAAATGCCTTTATGTACGGCAGCAAGACAAGCTTTAGATCCTCTCTGTGACTATTTCCATCAAAACTTTTATTTTGCAATACCTTTTTTGGCAACAAAAGGTGAACAAAAAATCATTGTTATATATGTGACTAATAATAAAGATGTCGATAATGTCTTTATAAATGCTGGAACTATAATCAGTGCTCATTGCCTAGCTATAGGTCAAAGTATATTGGCTAATTTGTCAGATTCTGAGCTTTTAACTATTAAGGACAGTGTATTAGAAAAAATTACCGACAATACTATTGATAATTGGTCAGATTTAGACAAAAAGATCGCCGTCATTAGGGATAAAAATGTAGCAATCAGTGAGAATACCTATAAACAAGGCTTTATGGATATAGCTGTAACGGTTTATGATTCAATGCATTATCCAATAGGTGCGATTGGAGTGTTTGGCGATAATATTAAAATCAAAGGTATAAGCTACAATTCATTAGTTAGAAAAATGCATGCAGCTGCAGCTAAGATCTCTGAAATCTTATAAGTTTGAAAATTTTCATAAAAAACTATCTTTGTGATTTTTTTACATTTTTATAAAAAAAAGCATAAAAAATTTAAATTTTAATCTTAAATAGCTTAATTGTATAAGTCTGTAAGTTTAATTAGTTAACTACATAAAAATTCAAACTAAAATTCAAAGCTACGTAGTCATACTATAGGTATTATTTAACATAATATAAATTATGCGAAGTTGAATTAAGTAATATGGGCAAGATTTTTGAAGGCTTATTATTGATTACAATTAACCAGAATTTTGTAATTCAAGCTACGTTAATTTTAAAATTTACATAAATTAACATTTTTAAAATGTAACGACTCATTAACCTAAAAGTTTAAATTTTTATTTTTGGATAATAAAATCCAATATCGTTAACTTGCTGATAAAAAAATACCTTTTAAATCTTCCCCTACTTAGACTGATATTTTTAGCTATTTAATTCACATTGTTGCTTAATTCTTTAAATCTCTTAACTGTTCTAGAATCACATGTCTAACTAATATCGTACATAATATAGAACAAACTGAAAAAGACTTAAAAATCGCTCATATGTATTTGTTATCTAATGAGAAAAATAAATATAAAAATATAAATTGCGAACTGTCTATTTTTATTGCTTCTATTTTCTAGGATTTTATGCAAGCAAAATAGAAATTTTAAGATTGTAAACCTCCTCGTATTTTGCCTGCATTTTTTATATGCTTATCTAGAAATTTAACCACCATTTATCGTAAGGTTTATTATTTTTATTTAGTAAAACCACATCGGAATAAAAAGGTGTAAGTAGCATATATTCTTTATCGCTAGATAATCTATCAAGCATGTTATATGGGTCTTTAAAACTATGATCACTCAAACTAAAGCGCCCTGAATGTACAGGAATTAGATATTGTGCATTTAAATCATTACAGGCTTTTGCAGTTTCTGCAGGAAACATATGTATTTGAGCCCATTTCGCATTATATTGCCCATTTTCTAATAAGGCATAATCTATAGATTTAAATTTTTTGCCTATTTGAGCAAAATGTTCCCCATAGCCACTATCGCCGCTATAGTAAACTTTTAATTTATCGCTCTCAAACAAGAAACTTGCCCATAAGGTTTGGTTAGCTTGCAACGATCTTCCTGAAAAATGCCTTGCTGTTAAAGTATGGATTTTGAGATTATCAATTGATATGCTTTCATCCCAATCAAATTCATATATTTTACTGGGATCAACCCCGAATCCCTCTAAGATCGCTTTAATACCTAAAGGACATATAAAAATTTTTGTTTGATTTTTTAAGGCTTCAATAGATGATCTATCTAAATGATCGTAATGATCGTGTGAGATTACAATCATATCAAGATCCTTAAAATCATCGGCCTTGTATACTGTAGTTCCTTGATATGCATTATTAATAAAATTTATTGGGGAAGCGTAATTACTTAATACAGGATCTACTAATATCTTCTTTCCTGATAATTGCATATAAAATGAGGAATGGCCTAGCCAAATTAAGAGATCTTCTTTAGACAGTGAGTCAAATTTTATTTTTTCAAAAGTAATTGCTTTTTGAGGGCTAAGATTTGAGTTATCTCTAAATAAGAATTTTACTGTTTCAGCAATCTTATTCGTATCTTGGGTCATAAGTGTAGTATCTTGTCTATTTACAAACTGACCGTCCCTATAATTGATACTTTGATGAATCTTATTTGCATAATCTCCTTTAGGTAGATTTCCAAGTGATTTAAAATCTATACAAAACAATAAATAAGATATTATTGCCAGAATTAATATAAGGAAAATAAATAAGAACTTTTTCACAATTTTTATTCTATTACCGATTAAAACAATTTTATGTCCAGGTTTTATATTACTAATACAACAATATGTAGCGTGTTCACTACCAACAGCTTCAAATGCCACATCAAAACCATCTTTAGCTATACTTTTCAAGTTAGCATCTAGTAGATCTACATCTGAGGCATTACAATAATGGTCTACAAATCCCAGTTCTTTTGATTTTAAAATTTTCTACTCTGAAATATGTGTCATAATCACATAAGAAGCGCCTTTAAGCTTACATAAATTGGCAATAAAATTACCAATAATTCCAGAACCACAGATTAAAATCTTATCGCCTTTTTTGATATCAGCTTGTATTACAGCATGATATGCTACCATTAAAGGATCAATTGTTGCTACAGCTAAATCACTTACTGAATCTGGAAGTTTATATGCATTCTTAGCTCTACCTATAAACTTTTTACTATAGTCTCCGTTACATATAAAGCCAATATATTTTCTTCCATTAACATCTGAACACAGATGTTCCATACCTTGACTACAATTGTCACAGCTTGAACAGTATAAATTGGCCCAAAATACAACCCGGTCTCCAACTTTAAAAGAGGACTGGTTTGGATTTGTTACTACTCCATAGAATTCGTGTCCCATAACAAAAGGATCGATATCTGCGGCCCAACTTTTACCAGCTTTCCACATGTGGACATCACTACCACATATTCCACAGGCACTGACATTTATTTCAATATCAGAGTCAGTAAGCGTGGGTAAAGGAACATCCTCAATTGTAAAGTTTTCTTTGCCTCTTAAAACAACACTTTTTGAGTATTCCATATATATTCCCTATTTTGCAGGTTCTGCAGAGAATTCTTCATCTGTAACTTTATCAAGCCATACAGTTTCGTTTGGTTGATTTGGCATTAAAGTTACATGGGACATCCAAGTGTTTAAGCCAGCTCCATGCCAATGAATTTGATTTGGAGCAATTCTAATAACATCGCCTTTTTTAATAATTCTTGGTTGAGCATCTTCTTTAAATTGGAAGCGACCTTCTCCTGCTACAACCATCAATATTTGTCCACCAGTGTGATAATGCCAATCAGTACGAGTACAAGGCTCAAATGTAACGTTACTAATAGGGGCTTTATATACATCGCTACCATCAGACATCTCTTGAAGGTATGAGCGACCGGTAAAATACTTACTAAAAGGGTTAATCTCCCCTTGACCAAAAATAGTATCTATAGGTGCATTTATATATTCATTATTAGTATTAGCAAATGCACTTGTTATTGCCTTGACTTCCTCCCCTTGCTAAAGCAAGGGGATTCCTACTGCTAGATATT
>URKL01000206.1 GCA_900548485.1 uncultured Succinatimonas sp. | reverse complement strand
AGCATGAAACGTACAAATATAAAGTCTAAATGAGCGCCCATACGGTTAAGTTCAGCAATATGCATAAAACGATTTTCAAAAATCGTTTCTGTAACAGAACTTACGCCACAAGCTAAAGCATTTAATACTGTAAATTGGGCCTGCATATCAGTTGGGAAACCGGGATGAGGCGCTGTAACGATATCAACCGGCATAATCTTACGGTTGCGCATGTCGGCAGTAATGGTAGTTCCATCTATATCAATAAGAGCGTTAGCCTGCTTTAATTTTTGTAAAAGTACATCCAAACTCTCTGGAAGAGTATGCGTACATCTTACTAAACCATGAGTAGCAATACCTGCGATAAGATAACTTCCAGCCTCAATGCGATCTGCAACCACAGTATGTTCGCAACCATGTAAAGTTTTTACTCCTTCAATAATAATACGCGAACTGCCATCACCTTTAATCTTAGCTCCCATACTACGCAAACACACAGCCAAATCAACAACCTCAGGTTCTAAAGCTGCGTTATCAATAATAGTTTCACCTTCAGCTAAAGTAGCAGCCATCATAAGGTTTTCAGTACCAGTAACTGAAACCTTATCCATAATAATGTGGCCACCTTTCAACTGCTTTCCTTGCGGAGCTAAGGCTTTAATATAACCATCATCAAGGTGAATAATTGCGCCTAGATCCTGCATACCCTTAATATGTAGATCTACAGGACGAGCACCAATAGCACAGCCGCCAGGTAAAGAAACTGCCGCTTCACCTAAATAAGCTGTAAGAGGACCTAAAGCCATAATGGAAGCTCTCATGGTCTTAACCAATTCATATGAGGCCACCTTAGAGGCAACAGCTTTAGAAATAATCGCTGTCCCTGAAGCTTTATCATAATTACATTCTTTACCTAATTGTCTTAAAAGCTCAAAACTAGTCTTTACATCAGCTAAATCAGGCACATTATGTAAGATAACCTCTTCTGAGGTTAAAATTGTTGATAACAAAATTGGTAAAGCTGCATTTTTTGCCCCAGAAATCCGGATTTCTCCATCTAATGGTTTACCACCTTCAATTTTAAATTTTGCTGTTTTAAAAGGAGCCACTATTTCACCTTGGTTAAATTAATTAAAGTCGTGTTATTTTACTAGCAAACAACTTTTTTTTCGCATATTGTCTCAACTTAATATGATTTATTCATAAAGATCATATGGAGTCAATTGATATACATAATAGTTAAGCCAATTTGCAAACAATAAAGATGAATGAGATCTCCACTTACAACTAGGATCCTCTGAAGGATCATCATTAGGAAAATAATTTAACGGAATATGTGGATCTTTGTTAGCTTGTAAATCACGACGATATTCATCTGCCAAAGTAGTAGCATCGTATTCAGGATGACCTGTGACATATACTTGTCGTCTATCTGGGGATACCCCTAAATATAAGCCGGTAGTATCACTAGCAGCTAAAATCTTTAAATCTGTAGCTTGCTTAATAACTCGAGTCGGAAAATCGCAAAAACGTGAAAAAGGAGCTAAAAAATTATCATCAAAACCACGGATCAGGGTGTCATTACACTGAGCTCTAGTAACAGAATAAATTCCTGATAATTTATCCTCACGGAATAAAATGTCTAAACCATAAAATACCTTTAAAGCAGCAGCAACACCCCAACAGGAAAATAGTGTAGAAGTGACATTTTTAGCACTCCAATTGATAATCGTTTCCAAACGATCCCAATAAGTAACATCAGAAAAATGCTTTTGATCAAGCGGAGCTCCGGTGATGATCATGCCATCAAAGCGTTTATCTTTAATATCATCAAAATCCTTATAAAAAGTATTTAAATGTTGTTGAGGAGTATTACGACTTTCATGATCATCTACACGTAACAAAGTAATATTAACCTGTAGTGGAGAGTTTGAAAGTCTTCGCATAAATTGAATTTCAGTATTAATCTTTTTAGGCATAAGATTCAAAAACAAAAGCTCTAAAGGACGAATATCTTGATGTATTGCCCGATCTTCTGTCATCACAAAGACTTCTTCATTAGATAAAACTGTCGCAGCCGGTAAGCCATTAGGTATATTTATAGGCATAAGATAAGACCCAAAATTAAAAAAACACCTGTATAAGAGCCTTTTAAAAGTTCTTAATACTATTGTATTTAATGTATAGACGCTTAGGATTATTTCCTTGTATTATGCCCACAATTGCATATGTACCGCAAGCTTAAGCCAAAGCTTACCTATCCTTAAATAAAAGAAGAGAAAACCTAGCACTTTTATAAAATTAAAAAGTTAAATCAATAAAAACAATTTACACTTAAGATAGCTATTGCTATATCATTTTAAATATAACTATTTAAAAGACATCCATCTTTTAAAAACAAAAAGATAACAATTATCGTAACTTTACTATTAAATAATAAGATTTGTTATATGTTAAAAGTAGAACTTATTTCAACTGGCGATGAAGTAATTACCGGTATGATTGACGATACCAACGCCTCTTGGTTATGTCAGGAATTATTAACATTAGGAATACAGGTGCAAAGACGCTCTACTATTGGAGACAACCTAGAAGATTTAATCACCATATTAAAGGAAAGATCTCAACACTGCGATTTAATCTTTTTTAATGGCGGACTTGGCCCTACAACTGATGACTGTACCACCGAGGCTGTATGCAAAGCTCTTGATACAAAAAGCATTTTACTTGAGCATTGGTTAAAACATATCGAGGCATGGCATAAATCTCGTAACCGTATCATGCCATCAAGTAATATAAAACAGGCTTATATTCCAATGGGAGCAAGCTTTATTGATAATACTTGCGGTACTGCTTGCGGATATATGGTTAAAATAAATAAAGCTCTTTGTTTTTTTACCCCTGGAGTGCCTTCTGAGTTTAAGGAAATGTACCTCAAACAAATAAAGCCCTATCTTCAATCTAATATTATCAATGACTCTTTAACTCAAGTTAAGCGTTTATTCACCTTTGGCATTTCTGAATCCTTGCTACAAGATAAAATTTCCAAATTAAAATTCCCTGGACATATTATTATTGGTTATCGATCTTACTATCCTACTATTGAACTTAAAATTATTGCGCACGGGGCTAGAAAAGAAGAATTTGAAAGTGCTATTAAGGATATAAAAGATCTTTGCAAAAATTACATATATAGCGAGGATAGTGATGACATTCAAAGTCAAATCAAATCACTTATGCAAGAAGGATCAATCTGCATTTTTGATAATCTCAGTGAAGGTATCATTGCTTCACAATTAAATCAAAAAATTCAGAATTTAACCTTTTTAGGTACAACCAAACATTTCAATCTTGAATATAAGAATCTTCTTAAGTTTGATGATTATGATTACGCTTTGGTATTAGATAAAGGAATACAAAATTCTAAAGCTAAAATTTCTATTTTTGACAATAAACTTCATAAAAGCAGATTATTTTCAGTTGATATAGATGTAACCATCAAATCAAGAAAAAAGGACGCCTATGCACTCCTCACTCAAATTCTGTTTTTACAAATATTAAGTAATAAACAAATCAGCATCCAACCTGAAAACGCTGAATTATTTGAAATAAATTCCTAAAATGAAATTATCAAGACTCACAAAAAAAATCTATGAGTCTTGATAAATTACGTTTCTTTCACAATTCTACTATTTAAGAATATAGAAAACTTAAATTTCTATTAAAGATCGAGACCAATCTTAGAATCAATTCAAAGTTTTAATAGTAAATTTATTATACTAATCAAGAATTTTGGGCAAAAAAAAACCGGTTATAAACCGGCATTTTCTAAAGAGATTGGCGGAACGGACGGGGATCGAACCCGCGACCTCCTGCGTGACAGGCA
>URKL01000205.1 GCA_900548485.1 uncultured Succinatimonas sp. | reverse complement strand
CAATTGCCCAAGCCAACCGCTATGCCGATACGGAAACGGTGAAAAATGCTATCGGCAACACAAAGCTGCATAAAATTGTAGTGCGTTTTACAAGATTTTATCAAGCTGGTCGCGGAGAAAACGGTAGCAGTGCTGATTGTACTGGTGCAAGAGGCAATGATATAACCTTAAAAGTTCCTGTTGGAACTCGTATTACTGATATGGATACCGGAGAGGTTATTGGTGACCTCAGAGAAAATTCGCAAAAATTATGTGTAGATCGCGGTGGTCGCCGTGGCTATGGAAATACTCATTTTAAGAGTGCGACTAATCAGGCCCCAAGACAGAGAACTATGGGGTCTCGTGGTGAGCGTCATCAGTTAAAGCTTGAGATGTTATTAGTCTCAGATGTAGGTCTTGTGGGACTTCCTAATGCTGGTAAATCAACTTTAGTGAGAACTGTTTCTGCGGCAAAGCCTAAGGTTGCAGATTATCCTTTTACTACTATTACTCCGTCTTTAGGTGTAGTTAAGACAGCTCAAGGACGTAGTTTTGTTATTGAAGATATCCCTGGTTTAATTGAGGGCGCTTCTGAAGGCGCAGGCTTAGGTATGCGTTTTCTTAAGCACTTAGAGCGCTGTCGTGTCTTAGTCCATTTAGTTGATTGTGCGCCTCTTGATGGCAGTGATCCTATCGAAAACGCTAAGATAATTGAAAATGAGCTTAAACAATATGCTCATGATCTCTATGAAAAGCCACGTTTTATCGTTTTAAATCAGATTGATAAGCTTGATAAGGCAGAAGCTCAGGAAATTTTAGATAATTTATTGAGTATATTTGAAAAAGCTCCTTTAAAGAGCATGATGATCTCATCTTTGCAAAAGATAGGAGTCAATGAACTTATTTTTGCTTTACAAGATCTTGTTGATGAAATGCACGCCAAAGAGCGCGAGAGTAAAACGGAAAATGAGCCGTTTGTTTGGACTGAGCCTGAGACTCCTGAGGTGCATGAGCAAGCTCCTAGTGAGGAAGATTCAGGCCCTGAGTTTATATACAGGAACTAGTCTATGGCAACTTTGGAAATCGTGGCTGCAATCGCCAGTAATCGCGTAATTGGTATTGATGGTCATATGCCGTGGAATTTACCGGCAGATTTAGCTCATTTTAAAGCAGTAACCTTAGGTAAAGATATCGTTATGGGGCGCCGTACCTTTGAGTCTATAGGTAGAATCTTGCCAGGCCGTAACAATATTTTAGTATCTCAAACTTTTAAGCAAGAGGTTGCAGGTTTGACTGTAGTGCCTTCTTTAGAGGCTGCTTGCAAATTAGTTGGGGATAGACATTTAATGGTGATTGGTGGAGCTGGTCTTTATCGCGAGGCTTTAGAGCATGCAAAGACTCTGCATTTGACTCATATAGATGCTGATTTTGAGGGGGATACCTATTTCCCTGATTGGCGTAAATTTAACTTTGAATGTGTAGAGTGCCAAGACTTTCATGATGATAAGTTAAATTTAAATTACAGCTTTAAAACCTGGACACGAAGGTAGTTCTAATTATTTTTTACTAAAGGCGACTTTTTGCTTAGATTTGATCTTAAAAAGTTCGCCTGTTTCTACACAGATCCCACTTAGATAATTTCCCCATACACAGCCGGTGTCAAGCGCATAGATATGTGGTCTATAACATTGTCCCTTGAGTGCTGACCAATGCCCAAAAAAGAGTTCATATTGCTCTCCATCAAAGCGGGAAGGATGTCCATAGTTAAACCATGGGAAGATAGCTTTTGAGAGAGCCTCTTGTGGAGATAAAGAGCGATGTTCAAAATCAAGATTGAGTTTATTGTCACATAGGCGCATGCGTGTAAAGGCATTGATGATAAAACGCCAACGCAAAATATCTGCAAGGTTACAGTTATAAGTTACAGGTGTATTACCGTACATATTCCGTAATAGTAGTTGGCGTTTTAAAGGGCTTTTTAAAAGTATAGAAATTTCTTTTGCTCGTTCTTGCGCTTCATATAAACCCCAAGCCGGGTAGATACCAGCATGACTTACAGCTATTTTTTTTTCTTTATCTAGGTATAAAAGAGGCAGAGAACAGAGGTAATCAGTAATTTCGTTTAAATTATTGACGTTTAAAAGCTCATTGAGTTTATAGTTGGGACGATTTTTAGCAATACCATAAGCGACAGCAATGAAATTGAGATCGTGATTGCCTAAAACAGCATGGATACATTGGTATTTATGCGAAAGGGTCATGATGTATTCTATGGTTTCTACAGAATTAGGACCACGACCTATAAGATCGCCTGTAAGTAAAAGATGATCTTCTTTAGGGTTAAACTCTATTTTCTTTAAAAATTTTAAAAATTCGGCAAAACAACCATGAATATCGCCAATGCAGTAGGTGCTCATAGCTAGCTCAGTATGCTTAAGATTTTTGTTATGATTTTGAAACTAAGTGTCCCTCAGAGGGTACAGAGATAAGCTCTTGTGTCTCTTTACAATAACAGGTGAGCCTATTGCCCCAAAGACAGCCAGTATCTAAAGCTTTAACATTAGGTTTTAAACATTGTCCTTGTAGTGCAGCCCAATGACCAAATATGGTTAAATAGGGGAGATCATTATCAAGCTTTAAAGGCTGTAGGTTCTCATACCAAGGGATAAGCTTTAAAGCAGGAGCCTCTTCTATGGTGGTTGAGCTATAGCCATAATTGAGACTTAAATCTAGATTACAAAAGCGCATTCTTGTAAATACATTGAGACTAAAGCGCCAATGATTGAGATCACTATCGTCTTGTTTATAGCTATTGACACTATCAGTATACATATTACGCAATAATAGTTTACGGCTTAGAGGGCAGGCAAAACACTCTTTTAATGCTGAAGCGCTTTCAAGAGCAAAAGATAAGCTCCATTTTGGATAAATACCTGCATGGCTTATTACAAAGTGCTGAGATTTAGAGGCAATTAAAAAAGGGCGAGAGCTTAGAAAGTTAAAGATTTGTTTGGCATTAGGAGCCTTTAAAAGCTCGGTGATCATAGCTTTGGATTTGTCTTTGAGTATACCTTCTGAAACTGATAAGTAAAAAAGCTCATGATTGCCCATTACTGAAAAGGCTACACCGCTTTCACAAAGAGGCATGATGAGATTTATTGTTTCCAAAGGATAAGGGCCACGACCTATAAGATCACCTGTAAAATAAAGGCTATCTTTAGAGCGATTAAACTCAATTTTGTTTAGTAAAGCTTTTAATTCATGTGCACAAGAGTGCACATCACCAATAAAGTAAGTTGCCATAAAATCACCTCTGAAGCATTTATTTTATCAAAAAAAAGAATTTGAACTTCAATTTATAGATTGTTAAAAGCTATATACGCTTTTTTAATATAATCAGCTAGAAGGTCTCTACCTCCGAAATAGGGGATGAATGTGGAACTTGAGACTTATGTAACTAATTGATTTGTATAATTGCTTTTGTAGATAGGTCGGTAGATAATAAAAATTATTTATTATCCTCTGACACAATGAGCCAATATGTTAAAGATAGACAAGTGGTATTTAAACTGTCAGTTATGCCATGTTTGTGGCTACCAAAATAAAGACACTAAAGACTCAACGGTGAGAGAATGGGATTGTCATAATTATGGCTATCACCATAATTAAGATAAGAATGACGCAGTAAATATTCGGAAAGAATCTAGGTAAATATCTTCTTAACGAGACAAATAAAATACCGTGGGAGGCGCGGGAATTTACGCCTGTGGAGAGAGTGTAAGACACAGAAGTTATTTGTAACCATAGTGCAGTTTTCGCTGAAGCAGGAAGCTCCAACCTTTATCAAATTTTGGGCACACAAAACCTCGTACTTCAGTGTGAGGATGTAGTGTG
>URKL01000204.1 GCA_900548485.1 uncultured Succinatimonas sp. | reverse complement strand
TCAACTTCTTTTAAGCCGTTTGATTGTAAAGTAGCACCAGTGCAAACAAGATCACAGATAGCATCTGCAAGACCTGCACGCGGGGCAACTTCAACAGAGCCGGTTAAAAGTACAGATTTAAAGTTGACGTTGTGCTGTTGCATAACGCGACGTAATAAGAATGGATAGGTAGTAGCAATACGGCAACCTTCGAGATCTTTTAAACCGTGCCATTCTTTTTCAGTAGGAATAGCAACAGATAAGCGACAGTCACCGAAGTTTAACTTCATAACCTCGTTATAGCCGATGTGTAAACCATCAACCTGACGCTGCATGGTGGTCTCTTCTAAAACGTTTTGACCAACAATACCCCAATCAACAACGTGATCCATGACTAAGCCTGGAATATCATCGTCACGGACTCTGAGAATATCTATGGGTAGATTTTCAGCATGAGCCAACAGATGATCACGGTTCTCAGCAATTTTAATACCACTATTTTTAAATAACTTCTCGGTCTCATCGGTAAGGCGACCGGATTTTTGAATGGCAATCCGCAGACGCTTTTTATCATTGCCTATGTTCTGACATGCTGTGCAGGTACTCATAGAAATCTCTTTATAAATGTTAAAGTAAAAAAAATATTTTAAAGTGAGTCTAAGCTTATTTTGCTTATACTTTATCCTAGATAAAAATTGATAATAACACAAAAATTTTATAATTCGAAAATTTGAAAAATTTGCACCATAGTAAAAGCTGTAGACTTTTTATGAAAAAAGAAATAGAGCAGAAAAAAGATGGGAAGCTTTTAGCGTCCCATCTAAAGTACTGCAAGTTGAGGAAGATTTTATGATTTATTAATAATTTTCATTTGGGAAATAAGACTTACAGAGGATCCTTAAAGGATGGACTGCTTTTTTATTAGTGCCATTTTGCATTTGTAAACGACAAATATTGCATTCACAAATACCTAAGCTTGCAGAGGATCGTTTTATCTTAGCTTTTAATTCGCTGCCGACAATCTTTGCAATATGAGCAGTTTCCTTTTTATAGCCATATACTCCTGAGAGACCACAACATCCAGCATTAGCATCTTCGATCTTAATTCCTGGAATTTTAGGTAAAAGCTTAAATACAGGTCTGCCATAGCCCTGAATTTTAAGGTGACAAGGAGTATGGTATATAAGTTCAAGATTGACTGGGTGGAAGTCAGTTTTTAGCTCTCCTTTATCTGCAAGAATACATAAATACTCTATAGCATCATAAAGTTTAGGCGCATAAGTCTCTACGGTTTTATCAAGGTTAAATAGTTCGCGATATTCTTGTTTTAAGATTAAAGCACAAGTTGTACAGGTAGTTAAAATATCGTATCCCTGTGTGGCATAGTTTCTTAAAATATCAGTGTTGTGTAGAGCTAATTTTTCAACTTTATCTAAAAATCCGGTTGAAATTAACGGGGATCCACAGCATTTAAAGCGTGGATCTACGATCACTTCAATACCCTGATGATTTAATACTTTGATAAGATCAAGACCAACCTCAGGCTCGTTATAATTTACATAACAACCAGGAAAATATAGAACTTTTTTCTCACAATGAGGTTGTTCTATTTTCTTATAGAGGCTATAAAAATCCTCCTTAGCATAATGGGGAAGAGGAGCTTTTGAACTAATTCCGACAAGATCTAAGGTTTTAAATTTTTTACTTGCAGTCATTGCAGTATTTGCAAGGCCTGGTAAAAAAGGGATCTTGGTGACAGTTTTACCTAAAAATTCATTGTTAGATAAAATATGATCTGCAAGCGAATGTTTATGCGTCTTAAAATATTCATAGCGAGCTTTCATATTTAAAGAAGCAATAGGAGTTCCTGAAGGACATACTCGCTCACAGTTTTTGCAATTAGAACAATATTGCAACATGGAGTCTTCGTCGTTTACTAATTTACGTAAACGGCTCAAAGCTGGGCCTGTGAGTTTTGGTCCGCGGTAGCGCATTGTAGCTTTAGCTACAGGGCAAGCTGTAAGACAGATATTGCAACTTATGCACTGATCTGGATTATCTGGTTTCATGATTGACATATCTTTACTCCAAAAGTGATGCGGCATGATATGCAGAGCATATAGCTACACCGTTACCAGATTTTTCAAAACAAAAATCGTAACCTGAAAGGGCTCTACCTACTACATAGACATTATCTAAAAGCAATTGTCCTTGTTTGCAGGGGCGTAGCATTTTGTCAGTTTCAATACCATAAGTCGCAAAAGGTTGAGGCTTACCTGTAAATAGGTATTGATGTGACCAATCTTGTTGATTTTTAGGGACTTCTACTTCAAGATTAAAAATTGGTTCATACATTCTGCCCATCTGTGCTATGAGGCCTTTTCCAAAAACACCTCCAGTTGCTAAGATAAAGTTATTCGCTTTATAACTTCTAACTCTATCAAAACCTTGTGAGAGCACCTCAGTACAGTGACCATTTTCAATATTGGCGCCGATAACATGAGCTTTTTCAATAATTTCAACACCAAGCTGCGTAGCCATTTTATGAAGCATCATCTCAGTTCTATAACCTGTAACTGAAGGAGGAATAGCTGAGACTTCTAAAAATTCAGCATTGATATCGATATGTAGAAGATCAAGTAAATCTGTGGTTGGGGTAGCACTGAGTACCGGAGGTAAAACAAAGACTGTTTTGCCTCTTACATAGGGTTTTAATTGCTCTTTAAAGTTTAAATAACCTACAAAAGAATCAAGTTTACGAGCAATATCTAAAGCGCTTAAATCACGGCAATTCTGACCTTGCTCAAAGGTTAAGTTAATATCAGCGCAGATTATTTCACAAGAACTATCATTAAGATTTTGCCTGAGATTTTCACAAATTAAATCAGAAAAATAATCCTTTAAGCCATTAAAACCAGTAACCACAATGCGATCGGCTCCATGAATTACAGAGGCATTAATGCTTGGAGGAGTTAGGCAAGTTGGTTTAAAAGTTCCAATACCAGTAGGGACCATTTGATTGTGATGAGGATCGCCTAAGTAAGGATAATTAGCATCTTTACTGAGTTTTAAGAAGGCATTAAAAGCTTTTTCAACATTCTCAACACCAATTTTGGCATAAGGATGGTTCTCATCAAGATTTTTTATGTAGTTTAAAGGATCTTTGATAAGCTTGCCTTCCTTGTCATAACCAAAGAAATCAATAATACCACCGGCAACTGAGAGAGCTCCTTGACCATATGAGAGCACAGTTGTTTCAAAACCACGTAAGGCACTTATGCATGAAGCAAAAAGTCCACTTATTCCTCCACCTATAATTACTACAGACTTATTCATTGCCTTTCTCCTTGTGGTTAATATTGAGGCTTACCTCATAAATGCCTCGTGCTAACTCAACATCGCGCATTTGATTTCCCCACATTACCGGACGGATTCCTTTCCAACGTGCTTCTAAAAATTCTTTAAATAATGTTGAGGTATCATCGGCCCAATCCAAATTGAGTCTTTTAACTGTTCCTACTGCACGATAGGTACAGAAGGTGCCTTGGCAGGTACCCATACCAAGACGGGTACGTCTTCTGACATCGGAAATAGAGTGGGTAGTAGGTTCTGAGGCTACAGCTTCAACTTCAGCTCGAGTGACGTTTTCACATTCACAAATAAGTTCGCCTTTTTCAGGATTTTTCTCAATATTGTTGATAATCTTTTCAAAGCGTTTAGGTCCTTGTCTGTCTTGGCAGAGCTTAGAACCATAATTAGGAAAAACTGCTTTAGCTCGTTTTTCAAGATCGCTATCTGGTTCTTCAATTAAAGGAATTTCAGCTGTTTGACAGTGTTTTTGACAACCAAGCTTAGGAGCTACAATGTCGCATACTTTTTGAGCCATAAGTCTATGGGTGGTAAATTTGCC
>URKL01000203.1 GCA_900548485.1 uncultured Succinatimonas sp. | reverse complement strand
GCAGCAGCTTCAGTCGGGGTGAAGATACCAGCGTAAATACCACCTAAGATGATAACCGGGTTAATTAAAGCCCATTTAGCATCCCAAAGAGCATCTAAAGCTGCTTTTCTGGTGAATGGATCAGCAGTACCAGTAAAACCACGACGTTTGCAGTGGATATAGCAGTAAGCAATTAAAGCAACACCAATTAATAAGCCCGGGAAGAAACCACCCATGAAGAGGGAGGTAACAGAAGCACCGGTGGAAACACCGAAAATAACCATCGGAATTGACGGCGGGATAATAACACCGATAGAGCCTGCGGTTGCAACTAAGGCTAATACGAAAGGCTTATCATAACCTAATTTTAACATGGTCGGGACAACCATGGAGCCTACAGCTGCTACAGTTGCAGGGCCAGAGCCAGATACAGCAGCGAAGAACATGCAGACTAATACGGTAACGATGGCGATACCGCCGGTGATACGACCGAAGAAAACGTTACAAACGTTTAAGATACGGGAAGATACACCACCTGCACCCATCAAGTCACCTGAGAGGATGAAGAGAGGGATGGCTAAGATTGGGAAAGAGTCACAGCTTGTTACCAAGGCCTGCGGAATAGAGGCTAAGGATAAAGTGCCACTGTAAATCAATGCGCCCATAGTGGAAATACCTAAGGCGATACCCACTGGAACGTTGACAATTAATAAAATTGCCAATAAAACGAAAAGAATAATAGCTACCATTTTAAGACATACTCCTAGCTAAGCTCATCAAGATCGATGTCGTTAGGATCTTTTTCAGGATCTTTAAGATGCTTAACGCGATAAATGATAGTTTGAATTTCACGAATTGCAGTTAAGAAGAAACCTACTAATGGAGCACCGTAAGGGATCCACATCGGGATCTGCATAGCCGGGGATAACTGACCAAACTTAATTTGCTTCATCTCTAAGCCCCAAGCATAGTAAACAATAGCTATAGCGAAGCATAAGAAGATGATATCGCCTAAGATGACAACATGTCTGCGGATGGCCTTAGGGAATAAATAAAGACCAGCGTCGATCTTAATATGACGCATAACCTTACAACCGTAAGGAATACCCAGATAAACGAGCCAGACGAACATGTAACGTGAGAGCTCCTCAGACCAAGAGAGAGAAGCACCCATAACATAGCGGAAGAAGACCTGAACACCTAAGACCACAGTCAAAGTAGACATGAGGACGATACAGATCGACATCTCCAACTTTTCGTCAAGAAAAGTAAGAACTGATTTCATAATCGATTCCTATGAAGTGAGATTCTTTTTTTTATAAGGTGGCAAGGAGTGCCACCTTAGTCTATATAGTAGAGTTTAGATTAGTACTCTTTGTTTAAGATCTTGTCTAAGTACTCAGGGTGCTGCATCTTAGCACGAACCATGTCATAGACCTTGCCATCGATGGCTTGTTGACGCCACTGAGCACGCTCAGCATCGGTTAACTCAACAACTTCACAGCCAGCTTTCTGGAACTTGCCAACAGATAAGGCATTGAGTTCAACAGCACGGGCACGCTGTGCAGTCTGATAAGCGGCAACAGCCTTATCTAAAGCGGTACGGATGTCAGCATCTAAACCGTCATAGATTTCCTTATTGATGTATAAGCAGTGTGGTGAGAAGAGGTGACCGGTTAAGGAAATGTAGTGCTGAACTTCATATAACTTGTTAGAGTCAATGATGGAGAGCGGGTTTTCCTGAGCATCAATGGTGCCCTGCTGTAAAGCAGAAATAACTTCGGTGAAAGCCATAGGAGTCGGGTTAGCACCCCAGTTCTTCCACATAGCGATCTGTAAGTCGGTCTCCATAACGCGGAGCTTCTGGCCCTTAACATCAGCTGGAACCTTTACAGCAACCTTGCTGTTGGTGTAGTGACGATAGCCGTTCTCTAAAGCAGCTAAATACTTAAGACCCTTAGACTCAACCTGATCGTTAACAGCGTGGCCTAAAGGACCATCTAAGCACTTCCAAGCATCTTCGATCTTGTCAAATAAGAACGGAGCATCCCAAACATAGAGATCAGGAACCATGGAAGCTAAAACAGAAGGCTGAGTTTGAACTAAAGCGATATCGCCCATGAGCATGGACTCAGTAACGGTACGATCGTCACCTAACATGTTGTTAGGGAAGTGCTTAATCTCTAAACGGCCATTAGACTCCTTAGCGGCAACGTCAACGAAAACCTGACCTGCGTCAATAGACGGCTGGTTGGTTACGTTAGCGAAACGTAAGGTTACGTCAGCGGCGTTAGCAGTTGACATAGTAGCGCAGGTAACAGCAATTGCTAAAGCAGTACCTAAAAAGTGTTTAGCTTTCATATTATTCTCCAAAAAAATTTATATTATGCATTGGATGATGCTGATAGTAATTTTAAGCAAGAACTTATAAAAAGCATCTTATAAAATTCAATTTTGCGAGATGCTTCACTAAAGTTATCAGATCACATGAAATAAATTGATCGAGATCACAAAAAAAATATGCTTTTTACATAACTTACTTAAAATCAATTAGATAAGCTATTTGGTGTGGTTTTTTTTACAAAATTGTGAACCGTAACATAATTTTTTTGATCGATGATGTCATCAGATCTCTTTTTATCAGATCTCTTTATATTTATAATTAACATAGAAAAGCCGGAATCTCTTAAAGATAGGTATTCTATTTTTTTATAAGTTAATTATGGACAAAGATATGACTTCCTTAGAACCTGCACCTAGTGTCAGATCTCTTGCCGATCAGACTGCTGATAAAATTATTAAAAGAATTATCGATAAAGGTCTCGAAAAAGGAGAGAAGCTTGATAATGAGAAAGTCTTATGCGAAAGCTTAAATGTAGGGCGTAGTACCTTGCGTGAGGCTGTAAGAATGTTAGCATCACGAAATATTCTCGCAGTACGCCATGGTTCAGGTATCTATATTAGTGAAAAGTTAGGCATACCTGACGATCCTTTAGGTTTTACCTTTATCAAAGATAAACGCAAACTTGTTTTTGATTTACTTGAGTTTCGTCGTATTATAGAGCCTCCTATTTGCGCCATGGCTGCATTATATTCAACTCCTGATGGGGTAGCTAGACTTAGGGAACTTTCTGATGAGGTTAATCGTTTAATTAAGGCAGGATTACCTCATACTGATGCAGATGCAGCTTTTCACTCTCAGATAGGTTATATGAGTCGTAATACCGTTATGCCTAAGATTGAGCCGATTATTTTCAACGCAATTTCTCTGTTTATTAAGGTTACAGGATCTGTTTTAAAATCTGAGACTATTGATGATCATGAAAATATTATCAATGCTATAGCTAATCATGATCCTATGCAGGCTTCAGATGCGATGCTTTTACACATTGTACATAATCGAGCAGCTATTGCAGATTTAGAAAAAGTTGAGTTTGACAAATAATAGTTTTATCAAATTTTGGGCACACAAAACCTCGTACTTAAGTTTATGGGGGTGTGTGCCGATTAGAAAAATTTCATTTTTCTAATCTATTGTATTCTGCTGTTCTATATATTGCTTAATAATTGAAATAGGTGCACCCCACAACTACCAGCAAAATAAGCTGGAGATCAAATCTTCCCAGAAAAGTTTCTGACGTATAGTAGGATAATTCTTTTTACGAATTAGAAAACTTTTAGTGCCTTTAAGAATGGACTAATTTAGCTTCAAATCTAGAACAGACAAAAGAGAATATTTCTAAAAGCTAGTTTAAAATCGCAAAAAAAATACTTTTCGTCGGTATTTAATCATAAAACCATAAGAACCCAGTATCTTGACAGATACCGTTGGTATAGATATTGGAGCGGTAAGATTCTGCACATTTTCAAACGGTAGATATGAAGACACCGTCAAGTCCTTAACTGTTACAGAG